>NZ_WIWH01000007.1:0-148795 GCF_009600035.1 Pseudomonas sp. FSL R10-2964
CAGGAAGCCTTGGCTATGCGGCATGATGCTCCGGCTTCAATTCAATAACCGTGTTGCACTCAGCTCCTGCAACCGCCGGGTTTATTGTAATAAGCAAGTGCTCGGCCGCGCGCGCGCACACAGTATGCCTTGCGGGGTTTGAAAGTACGGGCGGAGGGAGTTTGTTGAAACATGAGGTAAAGGGCATATTTAAAGATTCCTTTCCAGTATGTAAGGGAACGGTACACGTCTGCGCAGACCGGCCCTCGCTTTCAGCACCGAGTACTGGCCGCACATGGTTAACGCGATAAATATTTGCTTTTTGACAAGTGGCTGGGCTCGATTATTTTTATTAGATAAGAGTCTGTGGGTATGAGTGTCAAGGGCGAACATAAGTAATATAAATGTCCCTGAATTATTCAGAATGTTCCTACTGAAAGAGTACTTTAAAGTTGCATGACAAGTAGTTCTGGCGATGAGCGATGAGTCATCAGTCTAAGTTTACAGGCTGTTTAATGGTCCTCTCTCACCAGGCCTTTGCACGCGCCCAATCACTCGGGACCTCAGCCAGCATGATTTTTTTGCGTTTTTGCCATTTATTTCACACTCCGTCTGCATAATCGCCATGCACGAGGCAGCTGGTCAGCCCGCTTTGTGATATTTAGATCTGGCCCAACATTTCGGAAGCCCACTCAAATGGCAACAAACCCACAGCTGATACCGCCTGTTCCCCGGTCCTCACGTTTCAGCATGCGCTGGTATTCCTGGGTATTACTGGTGGGGGTATTGGTCTACGGGCTCGCGTGGATCATGCATTGGGATGACCGCGGTGCGTTGTGGGTACTGGAGCGGTTTGAGAGCCCGTCCGAGCAGAACGAAAGCATATGGCTACCTGACTACAGGGCGGTGATTGATGCCAAGGTGTTGCCAGGAATGGAAAAGGACGAGGCATCGGACCTAGCCTATAACCCGCTGACCAAAACACTGTTCTCGGTGATGGGTAAAAACCCTTTTCTCGTGGAACTGACTCTGGATGGCGACGTACTGCGCAAAATTCCGCTGGTGGGCTGGAGCAACCCGGAGGGCCTGACAGTCATGGAGAACGGCCTGCTGGCCATTGTCGATGAGCGTGAGCATATGCTGAGCATCATCAACATCGACGCGGACACCAAGTCCCTGAATATTGCCGACTTCCCCAAGTACGACCTGGGGCCTTCGAAAAACCAGAACAAGGCCTTCGAAGCCATTGCCTGGGACCCTCGCCGCCAACAACTGCTGCTGGGTGAAGAGCGTCCGCCGCAGTTGTTTGTATGGAAGAGCGACGGTAGCCAGGTGCTAACCGGCAGCAAGCAGAAAGTGCCAAGCGATGAGCTGGATCTGCGTAACCTGTCGGCCCTGAGCATCGATCCGCGTACAGGCCATACACTCGTACTGTCGGCCGATTCGCACATGCTGCTGGAGCTCGATGAGCTGGGTGAGCAGGTCAGCTTCATCACCTTGCTCGGTGGCTTCAATGGCCTGAAGAACACCATTCCCCGGGCCGAAGGTGTCGCGATTGATGAACACGGCACGCTGTATATGGTGAGCGAACCGAACCTGTTTTATCGCTTCGAGAAGGTGGCCAAATAAATCCCGCGCCCGCGCAAGACATGTTGCCCGTTGAGGTTTAAGGTTCAATTCAGACAGCCGTGGTATTTCATTGGCCTGATCTGTTTAGAGTTCGACCCATGCGCCGTGTCAACCGCACTACCGTTTTTACTCTCTGTATAACGCTGGTGGCCTTGCTGGCCGCCGGCTTTGCCGCGCAACATTTTCGCCTGTTTGAACGGACCTGGTTCCAGATCAGCCAGATGTGGCACCCCGCCAATCCTGATGCAATCAACCTGGGAGACTACCGCGCCGTACTGCAGGGCAAGGTCATCGAAGGGCTTGAGGATGATGTCTCGGCACTGACCTTCGATCCATTGCGTAAAAGCCTGTTTACCGTGACCAACAAGAAAGCCGAGCTGATCGAGCTGTCCCTTGATGGTCGGGTCTTGCGCCGCATTGCACTGGTCGGGTTCGGCGATGCCGAGGCAGTCGAATTTATTGGCGAGAATACCTACGTCATTACCGATGAACGTCAACAGCGCCTGATCAAGGTCAAGGTCGACGACAACACCCGGGTTCTGGATGCCCGGGATGCCGAGCAATTGACGCTGGGGATCAATCAGTCGGGCAACAAGGGCTTTGAAGGTTTGGCCTATGACTCGGTGGGCAAGCGCCTGTTTGTAGCCAAGGAGCGCGACCCCATGCTGATTTATGAAGTGCGCGGCTTCCCTCAAGCCAACCCCCAGCAACCTTATGCCACCCATGTTGTGAGCAATCCGCGACGGGATGCACGGTTGTTTGTAAGGGATTTGTCGAGCTTGCAGTTTGACGAACGCACCGGGCATTTGCTGGCACTGTCAGATGAGTCGAAATTGCTACTTGAACTGGGCCTGGACGGGCAACCGATCAGCACACTGTCGCTGAAGAAGGGCAAGCACGGTCTGACCCGCTCAGTGCCACAGGCAGAAGGCGTCGCGATGGACGATGAAGGGACTATCTATGTGGTGAGCGAGCCGAATCTGTTTTACGTGTTCAAAAAACCGGCTTTGTAGATGAGAAATGGCCGATCATTTTCTCTTGTGGGAGCGAGCCTGCTCGCGAAGTTCGTTCGCGAGCAGGCTCGCTCCCACAGTTGAAATTTTCCTGCTGGCGCAGTTACTTGCTCAGGGTTTTCACGCCCTCAGGCGTGCCCAGCAACAGCAGGTCGGCCGGGCGGGCGGCGAACAGACCGTTGGTCACAACACCGACGATGGCGTTGATCTGACGCTCCAGCTCAACCGGGTTGGTGATCTGCATGTTGAACACGTCAATGATGATATTGCCGTTGTCCGTAACCACACCTTCGCGGTACACCGGATCGCCGCCCAGTTTTACCAGCTCGCGGGCCACGTGGCTGCGGGCCATCGGGATAACTTCGACTGGCAGCGGGAATGCGCCCAGCACCGGAACCAGCTTGCTGGCATCGGCGATGCAGATAAAGGTCTTGGCCACGGCGGCGACGATTTTTTCGCGGGTCAGGGCTGCGCCACCGCCCTTGATCAGGTTGAGGTTTTCGTCACTTTCATCGGCGCCATCAACGTAGAACTCAAGATCACTGACCGTGTTCAGTTCGTACACCGGAATGCCGTGGCCCTTGAGACGCGCGGCGGTGGCTTCGGAGCTCGCAACCGCGCCGTCGAATGCGCCCTTGTGCTGGGCCAGGGCATCGATAAAGCAGTTGGCAGTGGAGCCGGTACCGACCCCGACGATGCTCTTGTCATCCAGTTTTGGAAGGATGAAGTCGACAGCAGCCTGGGCTACGGCCTGTTTGAGTTGATCCTGGGTCATGCGGGCTCCGGGGCGGGAAGGGGGAAAAAGAAAGGAGCTGAGTATAACCCAAGGCTTTAAAACCTTTGGATTCGTATGGTCGCCTGCGCAAACGCTGGGGTAGACTCCTTGGTCCCTGCCAACCCGCCCAGTGAAGCTTTCCGATGCTCGAACAGTACGTTAAGAAGATCCTCACCTCGCGCGTTTATGACGTTGCCGTAGAAACCCCACTGCAAGCTGCCAACCAGCTTACCCAGCGGTTGGGCAACCAGATTTTGCTCAAACGCGAAGATTTGCAGCCGGTGTACTCGTTCAAGATTCGTGGCGCTTACAACAAACTGATGCACCTGACCGACGCCGAGCGCGCGTGCGGCGTGGTCACGGCGTCAGCGGGCAATCACGCCCAGGGCCTGGCCCTGGCGGCCAAGGTGCTGGGGGTCAAAGCGACCATCGTGATGCCCAAGACCACCCCCGAGATCAAGGTCGAAGGCGTGCGCTCCCGTGGTGGCATTGTGGTGCTGCATGGCGACACGTTCCCCGAGGCGCTGGCCTACTCGCTGCAACTGGTCGAGAAAGAAGGCTACGTCTACGTTCACCCCTACGATGACCCGCACACCATTGCCGGGCAGGGCACCGTGGCGATGGAAATTCTGCGCCAGCACCCGGCGCCGCTGGATGCGATCTTCGTACCGGTGGGCGGCGGCGGGCTGATTGCCGGTATTGCGGCGTATGTGAAGTACCTGCGCCCGGACATCAAGATCATTGGTGTCGAGCCCGATGACTCCAACTGCCTGCAAGCCGCGATGGCGGCGGGCGAGCGCGTGGTGCTGCCAACCGTGGGGATTTTCGCCGACGGCGTGGCCGTGGCGCAGATTGGCCAGCACACGTTCGATATCTGCAAGGACTATGTGGATGAAGTGATCACCGTCAGCACTGACGAGATCTGCGCAGCCATCAAGGATATCTTCGACGATACCCGCTCGATCACCGAACCTGCCGGTGCGCTGGGCGTGGCCGGAATCAAGAAGTACGTCGAGCAGCGCGGCGTGCGCGGCCAGACCCTGGTGGCAATCGACTCCGGTGCCAACGTCAACTTTGACCGACTGCGTCATGTGGCCGAGCGGGCCGAGCTGGGTGAAGGTCGTGAAGCCATCATTGCGGTGACCATTCCTGAGGTGCCGGGTAGCTTCAAGGCGTTCTGCCAGGCCGTGGGCAAGCGTCAGATCACCGAGTTCAACTACCGCTACCACACTGGCAGCGAAGCGCACATTTTCGTTGGCGTGCAGACCCACCCCGAGAACGATCCCCGCAGCGCGCTGCTGGCCAGTCTGACTGAGCAGGGCTTCCCGGTGGTCGACCTGACCGAGAACGAGCTGGCCAAGTTGCATATCCGTCATATGGTTGGCGGCCATGCTGCGAAGGTCAGCGATGAGTTGCTGTTCCGTTTCGAGTTCCCGGAGCGGCCGGGGGCGCTGTTCAACTTCCTCAACAAGCTGGGCGGGCGCTGGAACATCTCGATGTTCCATTACCGCAACCACGGCGCGGCGGATGGCCGGGTCATGGCCGGCCTGCAGGTACCGGCGGACGAGCGCCACCTGGTGCCGGCGGCGCTGGAAGAAATCGGCTACCCGTACTGGGATGAGAGCGATAACCCTGCCTACCAGCTGTTTCTTGGCTGATAGGCGCTACGCTGATTGAACGGCTCAAGGGATTAATCAAATGGAAACGTTCACAGCGTTAAAACTGCTGCATGGCGTGTCGACACTGCTGCTGTTTGTCAGCGCCATTGCCTTGCTGGTTGTGGTGATTCGCCGCTGGCGGGCAGGGGATAAAAACCTGTCTGGCGGAGTGGTGCAGCGGCCCTGGAGTTATGTTTGGGCGCTGATGGGCCTGTGTCTGCTGGCGTTGCCCGTCAGTGGCTGGTTTCTGGTGCATCTGGCCGGTTGGCCGTTGAGCCAGATATGGCTGCTGGCGGGCAGCTGCCTGTATCTGCTGGGCAGCCTGAGCTGGCTGTGGCTGGTGGTGCGCCTTAACCGTCTGCGCTTGGGGCGAATGGCCAGATACCCGTGGTTTACCCTGGTGCTGGCCATTTTTTGTGCAGTCTGCTTTATCGCCATCGCGGGATTGATGGGCGCCAAGCCGGTTTAAGCACACGTGCTTGTGTGGGAGCGGGCTTGCTCGCGATGGCATCACTGCGGTCTTGCAGAAAAACCGCGGCGATCTTATCGCGAGCAAGCCCGCTCCCACAGGTTGTGTGTCAGTCGCGCAGCGAGATGACTTCCCAGCCACGCTTGATGGCCTCCGCCCGCAAGTTCGGATCCGGATCGACCGCCACCGGATGGTCAACCTGCTCCAGCAGCGGCAAGTCGTTCATCGAGTCGCTGTAGAAGTAGCTGTCTTCCAGGCTGTAGCCGTTTTCTTCGATCCAGCGGTTCAGGCGTGTCACCTTGCCTTCACGGAAGCACGGTACGTCTGTGCTGCGACCGGTGTAACGGCCATCGATGATTTCGCATTCGGTGGCAATCAAATGTTCCACGCCGAGTTTTTCGGCAATGGGGGCCGTGATCACGCGGTTGGTGGCAGTGATGATCACCAGGGTGTCGCCGGCTTCACGGTGTTTGGCCAGCAGGGCATGGGCCTTGGGCAGCATCAGGCCATCAATGCAGTCGCGCATGAATTCGCGGTGCCATTGATCCAGTTGCGCCATGTCATGGCGGCCAAAGATTTCCATGCTGAAATTAAGGTAGGCGGCGTTGTCCAGCTTGCCGGCCAGGTAGTCCTGATAGAACGCGTCGTTGCGCGCCTTGTAGGCGTCGCCGTCGAGAATGCCCCGGCGGCACAGGTAATCGCCCCAGGCGTGATCGCTGTCACCGCCCAGGAGGGTGTTGTCCAAGTCGAATAAAGCCAGACGCATTGAGGTTACCCGTTGAGTTGCCTGAGAAAAGGCCACAAGAATACGGTCTTTTAACAAGAGTGCACATAAGGCAGGAAGGCGCGTTGCTGCTTTCACAACCTTTGTGGAACAATGCGGCGACATGCGTTTGCGAGGTTGTTGCCGTGATCGACCCCGATGGTTTCCGCCCTAATGTCGGGATTATTCTGACAAATGACGCTGGTCAGGTACTTTGGGCTCGCCGTATCAATCAAGACGCCTGGCAGTTTCCACAGGGTGGCATCAACCCTGACGAAACGCCGGAAGACGCCTTGTACCGTGAGCTGAACGAAGAAGTTGGCCTTGAACGCGAAGATGTAGAAATACTCGCCTGCACGCGAGGCTGGTTGCGTTATCGTTTGCCGCAACGCCTGGTACGTACCCACAGCCAACCGCTGTGCATCGGCCAGAAGCAAAAGTGGTTTTTGCTGCGCCTGGTCTCCAACGAGCAACGGGTGCGGATGGATTTGACCGGTAAACCGGAGTTCGATGGCTGGCGTTGGGTCAGTTATTGGTACCCGTTGGGCCAGGTGGTGACATTCAAGCGCGAGGTCTACCGTCGCGCTCTCAAAGAGCTTGCCCCGCGCCTTTTAACGCGCGCCTGACACGGAGTTCGACCCCGAGCCATGCTCAATACGCTGCGCAAGATCGTCCAGGAAGTTAACTCCGCCAAGGATCTCAAGGCGGCGTTGGGGATTATTGTGTTGCGCGTCAAAGAGGCCATGAGCAGCCAGGTCTGCTCGGTCTATTTGCTTGATCCAGAGACCAACCGCTTTGTCCTGATGGCCACCGAGGGCTTGAACAAGCGCTCGATCGGCAAAGTCAGCATGGCGCCCAACGAAGGCCTTGTCGGCCTTGTGGGCACCCGTGAAGAGCCTCTGAACCTCGAAAACGCCGCCGATCACCCGCGCTATCGCTACTTTGCCGAAACCGGAGAGGAGCGCTATGCCTCTTTCCTGGGCGCGCCGATCATCCACCACCGGCGCGTGGTCGGGGTCCTGGTCATTCAGCAAAAGGAGCGCCGTCAGTTCGACGAAGGTGAAGAAGCCTTCCTGGTGACCATGAGCGCCCAGTTGGCCGGGGTTATTGCCCACGCCGAAGCCACGGGTTCGATTCGTGGCCTGGGCCGTCAGGGCAAGGGCATCCAGGAAGCCAAGTTCGTCGGCGTACCGGGTTCGCCGGGCGCTGCCGTGGGTACCGCCGTGGTGATGCTGCCACCCGCGGATCTGGATGTGGTGCCCGACAAGACCATCACCGATATCCCCGCCGAAATTGCGTTGTTCAAGACCGCCCTGGAAGGCGTGCGCAACGATATGCGCGCGGTGTCCAAGAAACTCGCCACCCAGTTGCGCCCCGAAGAACAGGCATTGTTCGATGTGTACCTGATGATGCTCGACGATGCGTCGCTGGGCAGCGAAGTCAAAAATGTCATCAAGACCGGTCAATGGGCCCAGGGCGCGCTGCGCCAGGTCGTGACCGATCACGTCAACCGTTTCGAACTGATGGACGACGACTACCTGCGTGAGCGGGCGTCGGATGTGCGTGACCTTGGCCGTCGTCTGCTGGCCTATTTGCAGCATGATCGCCAGCAAACCATGGTCTACCCGGACAACACCATTCTGGTCAGCGAAGAGCTGACGGCCACCATGCTCGGAGAAGTGCCCGAAGGCAAGCTGGCAGGCCTGGTGTCGGTACTGGGTTCGGGCAACTCCCACGTTGCCATCCTGGCCCGCGCCATGGGTATCCCGACGGCGATGGGCGTGGTCGACCTGCCGTACTCCAGGGTCGACGGCATCCAGATGATCGTCGACGGCTACCACGGCGAGGTCTATACCAACCCCAGCGAAGTGCTGCGCAAGCAATACGCCGAGGTGGTCGAGGAAGAGCGCCAGCTGTCCCTGGGGCTTGATGCCCTGCGCGAGCTACCCTGCATCACCCCTGACGGGCATCGCATGCCGCTGTGGGTCAATACCGGCCTGCTGGCCGATGTGGCGCGCGCACAACAGCGTGGCGCTGAAGGCGTAGGTCTGTACCGCACCGAAGTGCCGTTCATGATCAACCAGCGCTTTCCCAGCGAAAAGGAGCAGCTGGCGATTTATCGCGAGCAATTATCTGCCTTCCATCCGCAACCGGTGACCATGCGCAGCCTGGACATCGGCGGCGACAAGTCACTGTCTTACTTCCCGATCAAGGAAGAAAACCCGTTCCTGGGCTGGCGCGGGATTCGCGTGACCCTCGACCACCCTGAAATCTTTCTGGTGCAGGCCCGGGCCATGCTCAAGGCCAGTGAAGGCCTGAACAACCTGCGCATCTTGCTGCCGATGATCTCGGGCACCCACGAACTCGAAGAAGCCCTGCACCTGTTGCACCGCGCCTGGGGTGAAGTGCGCGACGAAGGCACCGACGTGCCGATGCCGCCTATTGGGGTGATGATCGAAATCCCGGCGGCGGTTTATCAGACCAAGGAGCTGGCCCGTCAGGTCGACTTTCTGTCGGTGGGTTCCAACGATTTGACCCAGTATCTGCTGGCTGTGGACCGCAACAACCCACGCGTGGCGGACTTGTACGACTATCTGCACCCGGCGGTGCTGCAGGCCCTGCAGTCGGTGGTGCGTGACGCCCATGCCGAAGGCAAGCCGGCGAGCATCTGTGGAGAAATGGCCGGTGACCCGGCGGCGGCGATCTTGTTGATGGCGATGGGCTTTGACAGCCTGTCGATGAACGCCACCAACTTGCCGAAAGTGAAATGGATGCTGCGTCAGGTCAGCCTGAGTCGCGCCAAGGAACTGCTGGCCGAAGTGATGACCATCGACAACCCGCAGGTCATTCGCAGCACCATTCAACTGGCGCTGAAAAACATGGGCCTGACCCGCATGATGAACCCGGCGGCGATCAAGCCTTACTGAAAAGCGCCCTCACCCCAACCCTCTCCCGGAGGGAGAGGGTTGGGGTGAGGGCTAGCGTCACACCACCAGCCTTACCTCTCCCAACCGCCCCCCATGCGGCCCGAAGCTGTGTTCCACCATCACCCTTGACCCGTCTGCATTCACAATAAGCGCGGTACTGGCACGGGTGCCATAGCTGGGGCTGGTGATAAACACACTCGACAGCAGACTCTCCGTGGCCAGACCTACGCCGGTGTCCGGCAGTTCGCTGAACGGGGCCGTCTGCGGGTCCTTGAGCAACGCCAGCAGCGCTTGTGGCTGCGGGTTGTCCAGCACCTCGGCCAGCGCGGCCTTGGCTTTGAGCAGTTTGGGCCACGGCGTATCCAGCCCGCCGTTGGACAAACCATAAATCCCCGCGCTCAGCGGTTGCGGCGCCAGGTCCCCGGAATTGAAATGCCAGAGCTGATCTGCGGTGCCCAACAGCAGATTAAAACCGGCATAGTCGACAGAACGTCGGCCTACCTGGGTGAAATACTCGGCAATTGACTGGTGGCCGGTGAGAAAGTCAGCCACCAGCTCGCCCCGTGAGCGCCGTGAAGGCGGCTTGTGCGGTTCGCGGATATTGGTCAGGGCCGCAAAGCGTCCATCGGCGCCGATGCCCAGCCAGGTTCCTCCCGCTTCAAGGTCGCGCCCGGCATATACCTGTGGCGCATTGGCCCACTGCGCCAGGGGTTTGGCGGGGCGGGCATAGAATTCATCGCGGTTGGCCGCAACGACCAAAGGCTGTGCATGGCCGGGGCGCCAGGCGAAGACAATCAGACACATGGGCAGTCCTTAATGTTTTTTTAACCACACTACTTATAGATTGCTCGGGCGGCTCGCGCCATACCGTGCAGCGCAGTGGAGCCAAAGCCCTTGCTCCGTTACCATGCGGATCAAATTTGGGGGGGGGCGTCATGGAATTTCTGCTCTATCTGGTACTGGGAGGTTTTGCGGGGGTGCTGGCCGGGCTGTTCGGGGTCGGCGGCGGGTTGATCATCGTGCCGGTGCTGGTGTTCAGCTTCACCTTGCAGGGTTTTGACAGCGAGGTGCTGACCCATCTGGCCGTTGGCACGTCACTGGCCACGATCATTTTTACCTCGATCAACTCGATTCGCGAGCACCATCGAAAAGGCGCCGTGCGCTGGCCTCTGGTGCTCTGGATGACGCTGGGCATCCTGATCGGTGCGGGCATCGGTGCGTTAACCGCAGAAGCCATTGCCGGCCCCCATTTGCAGAAAATCATCGGTGTGTTCGCCGTGGTGATCGCCATTCAGATGGCCCTGGGCTTGCAACCCAAGGCCACTGGCACGGTACCTGGCAAGATCGGGCTGACCCTGGCCGGTACGGTGATTGGCTGGGCTTCGGCGATTTTCGGCATCGGCGGCGGCTCGCTGACCGTGCCATTTCTGAGCTGGCGTAGCGTGCCGATGCAGCAGGCCGTGGCCACGTCGTCAGCCTGCGGGCTGCCGATTGCACTGGCAGGTGCAGCAAGTTTCATGATCATTGGCTGGCACAACCCCGACCTGCCCGCGCATAGTCTCGGTTTTGTCTACCTGCCCGCGCTGCTCGGGATCGCCCTGACCAGCATGTTTTTCGCCCGTTTCGGTGCGCGACTGGCCCACAAGCTCTCGCCACGCCTGCTGAAACGGCTGTTTGCCGCACTGTTGTTCTGTGTCGGCTTGAGTTTCCTGATCTAACAAGGAGTCGCAATGCTGCCTTACCCGCAGATTGATCCGGTGGCACTGGCCATCGGCCCGCTGAAAATCCATTGGTACGGCTTGATGTACCTGATCGGCATTGGCGCTGCCTGGCTGATCCTGTCACGCCGCCTCAACCGCTTCGACCCGACCTGGACCAAGGAGAAACTCTCCGACCTGGTGTTCTGGGTGGCCATGGGCGTGATTGTCGGCGGGCGCCTGGGCTATGTGCTGTTTTACGACCTGAGCGCCTATATCGCCAACCCGCTGCTGATTTTTGAAGTGTGGAAAGGCGGCATGGCGTTCCACGGCGGCCTGATCGGCGTGATGCTGGCGGTGTGGGGTTTTGGCAAGCGCAACGGCAAGTCATTCTTCCAGATCATGGACTTTATCGCCCCTGTAGTGCCCATTGGCCTGGGTGCAGGGCGCATCGGCAACTTTATCAACGCCGAACTGTGGGGCAAGGCCAGCGATGTGCCGTGGGCGATGATCTTCCCTACCGACCCACAACAACTGGCGCGTCATCCGTCGCAGCTTTACCAGTTCGCCCTCGAAGGTGTGGCACTCTTCCTGATTCTTTGGCTGTACTCGCGCAAACCCCGTCCAACCATGGCGGTTTCCGGGATGTTCGCCCTGTTCTACGGCATCTTCCGCTTTATCGTCGAATTCGTCCGTGTGCCGGATGCCCAATTGGGTTATCTCGCGTTCGGCTGGGTGACGATGGGGCAAATTCTCTGTATCCCGATGATCGCGGGCGGCCTGTTCCTGATCTGGTGGGCTTACCACCGCGATCCAGCGGCTCAAAAAGCTGCGTAATACATTCGAATGGCGGGGCTTATAGAGCCCCGCATTCAAACGGTAGGAAAACCATGAAGCAATATCTCGACCTCGTTGCCAACGTCATTAAAAACGGCACCCTGCAAGCCAACCGTACCGGCGTAAAAACCATCAGTCTGCCCGGCGCCATGCTGCGCTATGACCTCAAGGAAGGCTTCCCGGCCATCACCACCCGGCGCATGGCGTTCAAATCGGCCATTGGCGAGATGTGCGGTTTCTTGCGCCCGGTCAATAGCGCTGCAGACTTCCGCGCATTGGGCTGCAAGGTGTGGGACCAGAACGCCAACGAAAACGCCCAGTGGCTGGCCAACCCGTTCCGTCAGGGCGAAGACGACCTTGGCGAGATCTACGGTGTGCAATGGCGCAAATGGCCGGCCTACAAGCAAGTTGATCGCAGCAATGTGGCCGCTATCGAGTTGTGCCTGAGCCAGGGCTATCGTCAGATTGCCGAAGGCGAAGAAGACGGCCAGGCCTATGTGGTGCTGTACAAGGCCATCGATCAGGTACGCCAGTGCGTCGACACCATCATCAATGACCCGGGCAGCCGCCGTATCCTGTTCCACGGCTGGAACTGCGCCCAGCTCGACGAAATGGCCCTGCCACCGTGCCACCTGCTGTACCAGTTCCACCCGAATGTCGAGACCAGGGAGATTTCCCTGACCCTCTACATCCGCTCCAACGACCTGGGCCTGGGGACACCGTTCAACCTGACCGAAGGCGCTGCGCTGCTGAGCCTGATCGGCCGCCTGACCGGCTATACACCACGCTGGTTCACCTACTTTATCGGCGATGCCCACGTGTACGAAAACCACTTGGACATGCTTAACGAGCAGCTCACCCGCGAACCGTTCCCGATGCCCAAACTGGTAATCTCGGACCGCGTACCGGAATTCGCCAAGACCGGCGTGTACCAGCCGGAGTGGCTGGGCATGATCGAGCCGGGCGACTTCAGCCTCGAAGGCTACCAGCACCACGCGCCAATGACCGCGCCAATGGCGGTGTAATGCCAAAGCCTGTGGCCGTTGCCACAGGCTGTTTCAATTGCCAGGCCCGGACTAACGAACGCGGCTCTCGAAGCGGCTAACGCCCGTCAGCTCCAGCACCAGCTCATCGCCCACATTCAGTGGGCCGACGCCCACCGGTGTGCCAGTCATGATCACATCACCGGCTTGTAGCGAGAAGCACGCAGCCATGTGCTGGATCATCGGTACGATCGGGTTGAGCATCAGGGCGCTATTTCCGTCCTGACGCACTTCGCCATTGATGGTCAAACGAATGCCGATATCGGCCAGGTCAGCAAAAGTGCTGCTCTGTACGAAAGGAGCCAGCACACAGGCGCCATCGAACGACTTGGCAATTTCCCACGGCAGGCCTTTGCCTTTGAGCTCGGCCTGTTTGTCGCGCAGGGTCAGGTCCAGGCCAGGGGCAAAACCGGAGATCGCATCCAGCACTTCTTCGGCGCTCGGGTTGTTCGACAGGGGCTTGCCGATCAGTACCGAAATTTCGGCTTCGTAATGCACCGAACCGCGCTCGGTGGGGATCGCAAAGCCGCCTTCCAGTGGCACGACACAACTGCCCGGTTTGATGAAGAGCAGGGGCTCGGTCGGGATCGGGTTGTCCAGCTCTTTGGCGTGCTCGGCATAGTTGCGGCCGATGCACACCACTTTACCGATGGGAAAGTGGATCCGGGTACCGTCGACATACTGGTGCTGATAGCTCATTGACCGACTCCGCTATTGAATACAGTTAACTTTAAACCGCAAAAATCTTGCCGGGGTTCATGATGCCTTTAGGGTCGAACACGGCCTTGAGCGCTTTCATGTACTCGATCTCAACCGGCGAACGGCTGTAGGTCAGGTAGTCACGCTTGGTCATGCCCACGCCATGCTCGGCAGAGATCGAGCCGTTGTATTTCTCAACGGTTTCAAACACCCACTTGTTCACCGTCGCGCACTTGGCGAAGAACTCATCCTTGCTCAGGTTTTCAGGCTTGAGGATGTTTAAATGCAGGTTGCCGTCGCCAATGTGGCCGAACCAGACAATTTCGAAATCCGGGTAGTGTTCGCCGACGATCGCGTCAATTTCTTTCAAAAATGCCGGGACTTTCGACACGGTGACCGAAATGTCGTTTTTGTATGGCGTCCAGTGGGAAATGGTCTCCGAGATGTACTCGCGCAGTTTCCACAGGTTCTGCAGTTGGGTTTCGCTCTGGCTCATCACGCCATCAAGTACCCAGCCTTCTTCCATGCAGTGCTCGAAGGTTTCCAGGGCCGCATTGGCAACCTCTTCAGTGGTCGCCTCGAATTCCAGCAGCGCATAGAACGGACAGTCGGTTTCAAACGGGGAAGGCACGTCGCCACGACCCATGACCTTGGCCAGCGCCTTGTCGGAGAAGAACTCGAAAGCCGTCAGATCGAGCTTGTTCTGGAAGGCGTGCAGTACCGGCATGATCGAATCGAAATCTGCCGTGCCCAACACCATCGCCGTCAGATTTTTCGGCGCACGGTCCAGGCGCATGGTGGCTTCCACCACAAAGCCCAGGGTGCCTTCGGCACCGATAAACAGCTGGCGCATGTCATAGCCGGTGGCGTTCTTGATCAGGTCCTTGTTGAGCTCCAGCACATCGCCCTTGCCGGTGACCACTTTCATGCCGGCCACCCAGTTACGGGTCATGCCGTAGCGAATCACCTTGATGCCGCCGGCATTGGTGCCGATATTGCCGCCAATCTGGCTGGAGCCAGCCGAAGCGAAGTCCACCGGATAGTACAGGCCGTTTTCTTCGGCCAGGTTCTGCAGATGCTCGGTGACCACCCCAGGCTGGCAGACCACGGTGCGATCGGTCAGGTTGATGTCCAGCACCTGATTCATGTAGTCGAACGACACCACTACTTCGCCATTGGCGGCCACGGCAGCAGCCGACAGACCGGTACGGCCACCCGACGGCACCAGTGCCACGTCATGGGCGTTGGCCCACAGCACGATGGCCTGCACCTGCTCGGTGGTTTTCGGGAACACAATGGCCAACGGGGCGGGAGCGAAATGCTTGGTCCAGTCCTTGCCGTAAGCATTAAGGGAGTCGGCGTCGGTCAAAACCTTGCCAGGCTCTACCAGGGTCTTCAGCTCATCAATCAAGGCAGGATGGGTCATCAACAGAACTCTCGAACAATTCATGGTCATCCTGAGAACGCTTCACGTCGCAGGAATGGGTGTTTAGCGGGGCGCTTATGCTAGCATACGACCCCCTCGCAGAATCGAGCCACAGGACGATTCTCGGGGCCGGTTTTCACGCCGGCCAGGTCAGCTCTCGCTGTCCATTCCCTGCCATTTTTTCTCTGGGACACAGGTTTACGCAGATGAGCAAGACTTCTCTCGATAAGAGCAAGATCAAGTTCCTTCTTTTGGAAGGCGTCCACCAATCCGCTGTTGAAGTGCTCAAATCCGCCGGGTACACCAGCATTGAGTACATCACCAGTTCCTTGCCTGAAGCCCAGCTGAAGGAAAAGATCGCTGATGCCCACTTTATCGGCATCCGTTCTCGTACCCAGCTGACCGAAGAAGTGTTCGATTGCGCCAAGAAACTGGTCGCCGTTGGTTGTTTCTGCATCGGCACCAACCAGGTCGACCTCAACGCTGCTCGCGAACGCGGTATCGCTGTTTTCAACGCCCCTTACTCCAACACCCGTTCGGTGGCCGAGTTGGTGCTGGCTGAAGCGATCCTGTTGTTGCGTGGCATCCCTGAGAAAAACGCTTCCTGCCACCGTGGCGGCTGGATCAAAAGCGCAGCCAACTCCTTCGAAATCCGCGGCAAAAAGCTGGGTATCGTGGGTTACGGCTCGATCGGTACTCAGCTGTCGGTTCTGGCTGAAGGTCTGGGCATGCAGGTGTTCTTCTACGACACCGTGACCAAGCTGCCATTGGGCAACGCCACCCAGGTCGGCAATCTGCACGAACTGTTGGGCATGTCCGACATCGTCACCTTGCACGTACCGGAAACCGCAGCCACCCAGTGGATGATCGGCGAGAAAGAAATCCGTGCCATTAAAAAGGGCGGCATTCTGATCAACGCCGCTCGCGGCACCGTGGTTGAGCTGGACGCACTGGCTGACGCAATCAAGGACAAGCACCTGATCGGCGCCGCCATCGACGTGTTCCCGGTTGAGCCGCGCTCCAACGACGACGTGTTCGAAAGCCCGCTGCGTGGCCTGGACAACGTGATCCTGACCCCGCACATCGGCGGTTCTACCGCTGAAGCGCAAGCCAACATCGGTCTGGAAGTGGCAGAAAAACTGGTCAAGTACAGCGACAACGGTACCTCGGTATCGTCCGTGAACTTCCCGGAAGTGGCCCTGCCGGCCCACCCTGGCAAGCACCGCCTGCTGCACATCCACCAGAACATCCCGGGCGTGATGAGCGAGATCAACAAGATCTTCGCCGAAAACGGGATCAACATCTCCGGCCAATTCCTGCAAACCAACGAGAAAGTTGGCTATGTAGTGATCGACGTCGACGCCGAGTCTTCGGACCTGGCGCAAGAGAAGCTGCAGACCATCAACGGCACTATTCGCTGCCGCGTGTTGTTCTAAACGCCTCTCACTAAAAAGGGAGACCCTCGGGTCTCCCTTTTTTATGCGTCGAAAAAGCTTATTTCACATTAACC
Source organism: Pseudomonas sp. FSL R10-2964 (assembly GCF_009600035.1). Classification (NCBI taxonomy): domain Bacteria; kingdom Pseudomonadati; phylum Pseudomonadota; class Gammaproteobacteria; order Pseudomonadales; family Pseudomonadaceae; genus Pseudomonas; species Pseudomonas sp. FSL R10-2964. The sequence goes on from NZ_WIWH01000007.1 coordinate 16,426, forward strand.
GTGATTTTTTCCGACACGATGCTTGGCTTGAACGGCACATGAACCTGGTTACCCAGCACCAGTTGCAGGGTGTGCTTGCCAGGTGGCAGGGTGACCTGGGTTTCGGTCTGGGCCTTGCCGAAATGGATATGGTTGGCATCGGCCGGGATCGGTGCGTTCTCGGCCGGCAACTGGTCGACATCGATCAGCAGGTGGTGATGGCCCGCATGCGGCGTGGCCTCAGTGATAGGCGCCAGAGGCATGCCTTCAATACCGAATTTAACGGTGAAAGTTTGATCAACCGTGGCACCGTCTTTAGGTTCGACGATAAACACTTTGGCGCCTTTTGGTGCAGGCTCCGATTCCAGGCCAGCCGCTGTGGCCATGACCGAAGCGCCCATCAATACAGAAGCCAGCGCAACACGAGACAGTAGAGCTTTCATTTTTTTCTCCGGTTTTTTGCAAAATTCTTCGGTGCCTGACAACTTAGAGCCAAACCGTTGTCCAACCCCGCAAGTGACCAACATAAAGCAAAGCGAACGTTAAATGCGATTCGCTTGCATCCCAACCAAAGGAGTGACCATGCGTTTATTGCCGGGCCTGATGCTTTTACTGCCACTGGCGAGCCCTTTTGCTCAGGCCGAACTGATCGACGACATCAACGACCGTGGTGAACTGCGCATAGCCCTGGAAGCCGACATGGCACCGTTCAGCTTCAAGCAGGACGGGCGTCTGACCGGCTTTGACGTTGAACTGGCCGAGTTGCTGGCTCAGGAACTGGAAGTACATTCCTCCATTCTGGTCACCGATAACGCTGACTTGCTGTCAGGGGTTGAGAGCGGCAAATACGATGTCGCGATCAATCATGTGGCTTTGACCCAGGAACTCCAGGATCGGTTCGATTTCAGCGAACCTTACAGCCATCTGCCAGCGCAGACGATTGCCCGGCAAGAGCAGCCGCGCTCACTCAACAGCCTTGCAATGTTTCAAGGCCAGACTTTAGGCGTAGCTCAGGGCAATGGGTTTGTCGAACGTGGGCCATTGGTCACGGTGGCGCAGAAAACGCCGGTCACAGATGAGGAAGTTGCCCTGGTAATCCCCTTCCAGAAAGGCAACCCGGCGTTCCAGGCCAGCCTGGACAAGGCCTTGCAGCGGATCAAGGCAGACGGGAGGCTGGAGGCGTTGTCGCAGAAGTGGTTCGGGATGTCTGCAAGACAGCCCTGAATACCCAATGTGGGAGCAGGCTTGCCCGCGATGGGAGCGACTCGGTAAGTCAGGCATACCGAGTTGTCTGCATCGCGAGCAAGCCCGCTCCCACCGAATACTAAGGGTTAACGAATCGCCTTCACATCCCCGGCCTTCACCTCAGCCGCCTGGTTGCCCCAACTGGTGCGGATGAAATTGACCACATCGGCCACTTCCTGATCCGACAAACGCCAGTCGAAAGCGGGCATGGTGAACGTCGATGGCGCTGTATGCGTTGCAGGCAACGTCCCTCCCTTAAGCACGATATGTATCAACGACGTCGGGTCGGCCGACTGCAATACCGGGTTGCCCGCCAGGGCAGGGAACACACGGGTATAGCCGTGACCGTCGGTACGATGGCAAGCCGCACAGTTGTCGATGTACACCGCAGCGCCACGCTTGCTGTCATCACCGTTCCACAGGGCATCCGCCACTGCCGGGTTGTACTGATGCGGTTTGTCAGCCGGATTCACCGCTGGCAACGACTTCAGGTAACGGGCAATGGCCGTCAGATCAGCGTCGGACATGTACTGCATGCTGTGTACGATCACATCGCTCATGCCGCCAAATACCGCACTGCGATCACTGCGGCCGGTCTTGAGGAACTGCACCAGCTGGTCTTCGCTCCAGCTGCCCAGACCGTCCTTGTGATCACCGCGCAGGTTCTTCGCGATCCAGCCTTCCAGCGGGGCACTGCCTGACAGAAATGCCGGGCTATCACTGGCACTCAAGGCTTTTTCCTGCATGGTCAGGGCCCGTGGCGTATGGCATGCACCGCAGTGGCCCAAGCCTTCCACCAGATACGCCCCACGGCTAACTACCGCGTCCTGCCCGGCTTGCGGCTTGAAATCTTCAACCGCAGGGGCAAACAGCCAGCGCCAGATCGCCAGCGGCCAGCGCATGCTCAACGGCCACGGGATATCGGCTTCCTGGTTCGCTTGCTCGACAGGTTTAACGCCCTTCATGAAGTAGGTATACAACGCCCGCATATCGGCCTCGTTGACCCGAGCATAGGACGGATACGGCATGGCCGGGTACAACGTGCTGCCGTTCTGCGCAACACCGTGACGCACGGCTTTGTCGAAATCTTCAAAGCTGTAAGTGCCAATGCCGTTTTTGTCTGGCGTGATGTTAGTCGAATAAATGGTGCCGATCGGCGTCTCCATCGCCAGGCCACCGGCGAACGGCTTGCCGCCCTTGGCCGTATGGCACGCCACGCAGTCACCGGCACGGGCGAGATATTCACCTTGTTTGATCAACGCCTGCGGGTCGCTTTCAGCGGCCACCGCCGAAAAGCTGGCGAGCAGGCTCAGGGTTGCGATAACAAGTGCTTTCATGGTCATCGCTCCTTATGCCTGAACCAGTGGGCCGGGGTTCTTCAGATACTGCTCACGGATTGCCCGCGCCGACCAATAGGTCAATGCAGCCACCAGCCCCGTAGGGTTGTAGCCCAAACCTTGTGGGAAAGCCGATGCACCCGGCACAAACACGTTGTGCACGTCCCAGCTTTGCAGGTAACGGTTCAGTGCACTGGTTTTCGGGTTGGTCCCCATGATCGCTCCACCGTTAAGGTGGGTGGTCTGGTACGACGACGTATTGAAGTGGTCACCCACTTGTTTGCCGATACGCGCAATGGCCTTGGGGTTCATCGCTTCGGCGATCTTGCCCATTTTTTCCATCATGAAACGGTTCATCTTGATGTCGTTTTCTTGCCAGTCGAACGTCATGCGTAGCAACGGCTGGCCGTAGGCATCGCGATACACCGGGTCCAGATCGAGGTAGTTGCCACGGTAGGACTGATGCGCACCGTGGGCGTCCATCGACACTTGGTGAGTGTAGTAATCGGCGGTTGCACGCTTCCACGCGCTGCCCCAGGCCGGCGTACCCGGCGGGTTGGACGTGCCTGCAATCGGCCGGCTACCGGCCTGGTTGACCCACATCGGCGAGCCACCGACAAAACCGTGCGGCCCGTGGTCGAAGTTGTCGGCGTTGAAATCATCAATTGCCACGCCATTGCCGCCTGCACCGATAAAGTTATTGGTGTGCACGTCTTTGTCGAAGTAGGCCTTGATGGTGCCCATGTTCTGGTAAGCAAAGTTTTTACCGACAACACCTTCGCCGGTTTTCGGGTCATACGGCTTGCCAATGCCCGACAACAACATCAGACGCACATTGTGGAACTGGAACGCGCCCAGGATCACCAGATCGGCCTGCTGCTCGATTTCTCGGCCCAGGGCATCGATATAGGTCACGCCGGTAGCCTTGGTTTTGCTGCTGTCCAGGTTGACCCGGATCACATGGGCATTCGGGCGCAGCTCGAAGTTCGGCAACGGCTTCAGGGCAGGAAGAATGTTTACGTTGGGCGATGCCTTGGAATACATGTAGCAGACATAACCGCTGCAAAAACCGCAGAAGTTGCACGGCCCCATCTGCGCGCCATAGGGGTTGGTGTATGGCCCGGAGGTGTTTGCCGACGGCAGGTTATAAGGCTTGTAGCCAACCTCATTGGCCGCTTTCTGAAACAGCTGTGCGGAGTAGGTGTTCTTCTGCGACACCAACGGAAAGTGGTCCGAACGGTCCGGCGCATAAGGGTTGCCGCCCTTGCCTTCACCGACCCGTTGGCCATTGACGGTCCAGGCCTGACCCGACGTACCAAAAACCTTTTCGGCATAGTCGAAGAACGGCTCCAGCTCTTCGTAGCTGACGCCGAAGTCCTGGATGGTCATGTCCTTGGGGATAAAGTTCTTGCCGTAACGCTCTTCGTAATGGCTGCGCATGCGCAGTTCGATCGGGTCGACCCGAAAGTGCACACCCGACCAGTGCAAGCCTGCACCGCCCACACCGTTACCCGGCAGGAAAGCGCCCAACTGGCGGTTGGGCAGGGCCACGTCATTGACGCTATGGCGAATGGTGACGGTTTCTTTGGAGACGTCCTGGAACAGCTTTTTGCGCACGCTGTAGGTAAGTTCGTCGATGACCTGTGGATAGTTGCCGTCTGGATAGGTGTCCTGCATCGGACCGCGCTCCAGGGCCACAACATTCAGGCCGGCTTCGGTCAGCTCTTTGGCCATGATCGCGCCGGTCCAACCGAAACCAACGATTACTGCATCAACTTTTTTCATAACGGTCGACATGCTCAAGCCCTCTCGCCGCGAATGGAAACTGCCGGGAAGGGGTATTGCTCGTTGCGTTCTACCCAGTCCATGAAATCAGCGCGCGCGCCGGGGAAGCCGATCATGGTCCAGCCGATCATGCCTTTGTTGCCACCGTGAATAGGGTCGCAAAAGAAGCCTTCCTTGGTGTTTTGCAGCAAAAAGCTGAAAAACATCTTGGCCGGGACGCTATCGAATTTAGGCGTGCCGGCTTCCAGCTGTTTGAGCACTTCGTCTCGGGTAGCGCTGTCTAGCCCAGCAAATGTTGAGTTATAGGCTTTTTTGCAGAGCTCCTCCGTGGCAGCAATGCCCAGGCGATAGATCTGTTTTGGCACCAGTTTGCTCTGCCAGCCCATTTCCGGCGCAGCGTCGGCATTGAACGGCCCCTGCATAAACCACAGCGCGCCGCTGGCGTAAGGCGTGTTCATCTGACGGTCGATATATTCCGGAACGCCAACTTCGAGCGCCCCCGGGCCTTGCTCGTCAGCCGGGATCAGACGCGCGACGGCGGCGTTAACGAACGCCCACTCTTCAGCCGTGAAGTACGTTGGTTCATAGGCCGGGCCTGATGCGGCAACGGGCGGCGCAGCGACCGGTGCGGCTTGAGCGTCTGGCGTAGCCATCAGAACGGAACCACCCAGGCCCGTGCTCGCAACGGTGACCACTGGAATCAGGGTCAGGGTTTTGCGCAAAAACTCACGCCGGGGGTTGTCTTGCTCAGACATGCGGGGCACCTCATCAGGCATTCACGGATTACAGCCGCTCATGGGCAGCTTTTCGTTTTGGCAGCGATACGGGTCGAAATCGACCTGAGAAAAAAAACGCAGGCAAAGTTTGGTTACAAATACTAACAGGCCAGGCGACCAGATGAATCGTTTCATGCGTAAATTTGCCGCACCAATAGCATCAGGCCATCACTGGCTGCGCCCTCACGCTTTTTTGACAAATGCCTGACACAGTTTTGATAAGTCATCCCTCAATCTAGCGTTTCAACTTCCAAATTCTTTGTAAATGGTCGAACTGATATGCACAAAGCCCGGTTTTTTCCTGCTCTGTGCCTGACCTTGCTGGCAGCGTTTTCTGTGCCTCAGGCCTTGGCCGACGAAACAGCCCAGGCCCGGCCTGTACAGTGGGCACAGCCCATTGCCACGCAATACAACCTCTATCAAATGTCCCCGACCCTGTACCGCAGCGCACTGCCTGACAGTGCCGCGCAGCCGCTGCTGGAAAAATTACAGATAACCACCGTCATCAACTTCTTGCCTGATGCCGACAGTTCCTGGCTCAAGACTCCAGGCGTCGCTCAAGTCCAACTGCCTTATCGCACCAACCATGTAGATGACACCGATGTGCTGGCCGCGCTGCGTGCCATCCAGACGGCACAAGCACAGGGCCCTGTATTGATGCACTGCAAGCACGGTTCGGACCGTACCGGGCTGATGGCGGCGATGTACCGCGTGGTCGTGCAGGACTGGAGCAAGGAAGACGCCCTGAAAGAAATGACCCAGGGCGGCTTTGGCGAAAACTCGCACCACAAAGATGGCGAGAGCTACATGATGAAGGCGGATATCCCACAGTTGCGCGCAGCCCTGAGCAGCGGCGCCTGCAGTACCAGCCCTTTTGCTTCATGCGTGGTGAAGAACTGGCTCAAGTCCTGAAGATACCTACACGCTCGCGGGCGGCTGGCCCATAAACACCTCGAAAGACTCATGCAGCGGGCGTTCGATGCCCGGTGCATGGAAGGCTTCGCGATAGGCCAAGCCCGTTTGCGGGTTAAACACACCTTGCTGTTCAAACCTTGCAAAAACCTGCTCAGCCATCGCTTCGGCCCATTCATTGACGAAATAAGCGCCATCATGGCCCGAGACGATCGCATCGAAAGTGTTGGCAGATCGGTCGTTCTGCGCCAACGGTAACGGCTGGAGTTCATTGTGTGCACTGCGCCAGATCTCTTCCACGCTGCGGCCATCGCCCCAGGTGCGGTGCAGTTCAAAATCAAACAGCGCAAGCCCAAGCTCGCGGGCCGTTTCAAGCCAACGCTCGGCACTGCGCGCTTCAAGTACTTGGTCTATCTGCTCATAGGTCAGCTCACTGTCATGCTGGGCATGCCTGGCCAACCAGCGCAGACCGTCCCGTGACCAGCACCACTTTTCAGCGCATTTGCCTGAAAACCCGGACGCCTCAGCATTCAGTACATCCACGCGAGAAAATGCACCGTAGGGACTGCGGGTCAGCAGTTGCTTCATGCAACAACCCAACTCATGGAAAAGCAGGGTTAACTGCTGCGGCGTCAGCAGTGATGGGGAGCCAGGGGATTCGGGTGAGAAGTTGCCATAGAGAATGGCCACCGGGGTGGTCAGGTCCCCTTGCTGATTGATTCTGCGGTTACGTGCCGACTGCATCCAGCACATATTCGGCTTGGATTCACGAAGGTAAGGGTCGAGATAAAGATGCCCCATCCGAACACCTGACTCGGCCACTTCAAACAAACGAACGTCCGGGTGCCATGTATCAAACGATACCTGTTCGACCAGATCGACCGCGAAGAGGCGCTTGACGAGTAACACGATGCCTTCAAATACACGTGTGAACGCAAAATATGATTTCAATTGATCGCCCGCCAGCGGGCTTAGTTGAAGAGCGCGTTTTTGCGCCAGAAACAACAGATCCCATGGTTTGAGTCCGTCGTATTGCATGGCCGACGCCAGGGCATGCAGCTCTGCGGTTTGAGTTGAAAAAAATGCCGACTTGCGTTCAATTCGAGTGCGCAGAAAACTCAGCACCTCATCAACCGAGGTTGCCGTCTTGCCCTGCAGGCTCAGCTCGGCATGGCTGTCATACCCCAGCAGGCGCGCCTTCTGCTGACGCAGCCTGAGCAGATCATGGAGCACCGGGCCATTGCCATATTGCCCGCCTGCGGGGCCCTGCTCGGAAGCCCGCGTGTTGTAGGCCGTGAACAACTCCTCGCGCAGCGCCCTGTTTTCGCATGAGCGCATGATCGCGGTGTAGGTAGCGCGCTCCTGAAGAGTTATCAGCCAGCCTTGCAGGTCGGCGTCCGTGGCAATGTCTGCCAACTGCCCCTTGAGTTCACTCGCAAGCCCCGCAAGCAAGGACTCATCGGTAACCAGCTTGCTCCAGGATTTTCTGGATTGTCGTGCGTTTTCGTAAAAAACCCATTCCTGTCGGGATATCTCGTGGTTGAGCTCGATGAGTTCGCCTCTGCCAGAGGCTGACAGCTCACTCCCAGCCAACCGGTAGTCGCGCAGTATCTTGCCCAATAGAGCCTGCTGCGAGCGATCAAATTGCATGGCTTCAGGGCTTTCTGCCAAAGCCTTGCAGGCCAGATAAAGCTCGCGATTTTGCAAGACTTGCGCCTTGTAATTGTAGGCAGCCAGAAAACATTGGCCGATGTCTGTTTCCCATGACACTTCTCTTGGTACCTGCCCCAGTGTCGTGATGACGGCAATGGCTTCATCCAGCCGCGCCGTCAGGGCTTCCATCGGCAACACCAGACCCGACCATGTGGGTTGGGACTGGGCACTGACGATTCGGCTGATTGACTGCAGGTTGTCGGCAACAATGTGTTCGATTGCCGGCTTGAGATGTTCTAGACGTACCTTGCTGTAAAGGGGCAGAAGGGTCGCGCTCAACAGCGGGTTGGTTGGCTCCATGGCAGCATTCCTTGAAAGTTCTGCTTCATTTCGGGCTGAGTATCGGTGGGTTCTCAGCCTATTGAGACAGGGATTTCAGGGGGGCTATCTATGTAGTGCAGCCTCAAAAAGCTCAGCGTTCTGCCCATTTATACAAGGCAGCCTTGCGCTGTTCGGGGGGCAATTTACCCAGCTGTTCAACTTCGGCATAAAAACTCGGCCAGTCGCCGCCCACGTGCTTGAACAGGGCTGAGAAGGCAGGCACCCATTGATCGTAAAGACCGAAGGGCAACAATTTGGCGTTATTGAGAGGGCCATTGACCCACGCGTCATAGCGCGGATTTCCCGCCCATTGCTCATCCCGTAACTGACGATAATCACGGCGCATTCGTTCGAATGCAGCGGTTTTACGCTGCTGCATTTCGGCTGCAGGCAACGGCTGTGCATAAAGGGTCTTCAAGCGCTGGCGAGTGTCGAGCACCAGGGTGATAAATTGTTCACGTTGCTGCACATGGCTGCCGTCGGAGGGTGGCAAGCCTTGTTCGACGCGCCATTGGCGGGTGCCTTCCTGTTCCACGAAACTGGCAAAAGACTCATTGAATTCAGTGTCGTCCTTCACATAAAACTGCTGATGGGCCAGCTCGTGAAAGATCAGTGTGGCCAAGCGCTCATCACCCCAATTGAGCATGCCATTGAGGATCGGGTCATCAAACCATCCCAGGGTGGAATAGGCTTCAACGCCGCTGACAAACACGTCCATGCCCTGCTGGCGTTGCAGGGCCGCCTCGCCTCGCGCCGCTCCCTGGCTGTAATAACCCCGGTAGGCCACGCACCCGGCTATGGGAAAGCAATGGGTGACAGGGTCGAGGGAATACGCCGGGGTGGCGAAGACATTCCACACCACATACTGCCGTTTCAGGTCGGCATACAGACGATAGCTCTGGTTGTCCGGCAGGTGTAAATGCTCGCTGGCGAAGGAGCGCGCAGCCTGGGCTTTTGCCAATTGCTCACGCAACGCTGTCGGGCGCCGGGGATCAACAATCACCTTGCTCACGGGTTCACGGGCCTGCAATAAATTCCATTGGCCGGTGGCCAATTGCGAGTAGTAGCCCGCACTGGAGCAACCGCTGAGCAGAAGCGGCAAGGCAAGAACCAACAAGCCGCGAACACGCGAGGTCATAAAGCGATCCAGTAGGCGAGTGATGTGACCATAATGCACGCTATGCTTGCGTAACACTTTTTTTGGACATCATCATGCGCACGCTTTTGTGGTTGCTGGCTGCTTGTCTGCTCAGCGCCTGTACCAGCACGCCAATCCCCCCGGCTGATCCCACAATGGCCTGGGTCGACCTTGAAACCCAAACCGGCAAGCTGGTAATGGCCGAGCGTCTGGATAACAAGCGACAGGCCGATGGCCGCTATTTTCAAGTAACGCCAGGTAGCCACGAGTTGATGGTGCGCTTCGATTTCGAGGTGTTTGTCGGCGGCATGGGTATGTTCAGTGATCCACAGGAACGCCTGTGTTACGTCACCGTCGATTACGACAACTTCCAGCCCGGCCAGCGTTACCGGCTACAGGCCCGCTCACTGGGCTTCAACGCCTACGCCCGGCTGTACGACGCAACGGGCAAGGTGGTCGCCGAGGAGCGGCTGGTCAACTGCTTACCTTGAAGGCTGACGGTCGTTGTTCTGGTAGATGATTTTCTTGGTGCCGCTTTCACACGAACCAACCACCATGTTCTCGTCATGAACTTCTTCATTGCTCACGATTTCGAGGGTGTAGGACGACACATTGTTCGCCTGGATCTTGGCTTCGATTTCGGCTTTCAGTTCTTCGCACGGCTTGGGCGCCGCCAGAGCCGAGGTGGCCAAGGCGCAGCAAACTACAGCTAGAGCAAAACGTTTCATGGTGAGACTCCCTTGAGGCAGAACGCAAAGTCATGATCTGACGCGAGTAACGACCATTCGATCACATATCGCACAGCGCAGGACTGATCTGTCGCAGCCGGGTATCGATTGTGCCCCGCTAGCGGTTAGCGGGGCACACAGGTGGTGTCAGCTCACCAGCGTCGCGTCGAGGGTGATTTTGGCGTTCAGTACCTTGGACACCGGGCAGCCCTCTTTGGCTTTGGTGGTCAGTTCGTCGAATTGCGCCTGGGTGGCGCCGGGCACCTTGGCCTTGAGCACCAGATGCACGGCCGTAATTGCAAAGCCGCCGTCCACTTGATCCAGGGTTACTTCAGCAGTGGTATCGATACTGTCGGCCTTGAGGCCGGCATCACCGAGAATCATCGACAAGGCCATCGAGAAACAGCCTGCATGGGCTGCGCCGATCAGCTCTTCGGGGTTGGTGCCCTTACCGCCTTCGAACCTCGCCTTGAAGCCATAAGGCGCTTCGCGCAGCACGCCGGTTTCTGTGGAGATGGAGCCAATGCCGGTTTTAAGGTCGCCTGCCCAATGAGCCGATGCTTTCTTTTTAATACTCATGCGTGCCTCCTGAAGAACGGCGCGAAGGTTTCACGCCTTGAATGAACTAGTGAGGGTAGTTCGCCCCACAAAGTTCACCCTGTCGGACCAATCTTCATTTTTAGTAGCTCAATTCCCAGTCGACCATTGAAACTCGGGTATATGCCCATATTGCTGTAAGTACTGGCAGGTTATGCGAGCACCCTGACCTGCATCCCACCTGGAGTAGCCGGCTGATGAAACGACTGTCTGACATCAAATTCTCGACCCTCGACCTGGTCCCTGTCCGCGAAAACGGCAGTGCAGCCCAGTCGTTGCGTAATTCGCTGGATCTGGCACAGCATGTGGAAAAATTCGGCTACAACCGTTTCTGGGTAGCGGAACACCACAACATGGATGGGATTGCCAGTTCGGCGACCTCGGTGTTGATCGGTTATCTCGCCGGCGGTACGTCAACCATCCGTGTCGGCTCGGGCGGCGTGATGCTGCCCAACCATGCGCCGCTGGTTATCGCCGAGCAGTTCGGCACCCTCGAAAGCCTGTACCCGGGACGCATTGACCTGGGCCTTGGCCGCGCGCCCGGCTCGGATCAGATGACCGCCCGCGCCCTGCGTCGTGAGCGTTCGGGCAGTGCCGATGATTTCCCGCAGGATGTGGCCGAGCTGATGCGCTATCTGGGCCCACGTACTCCCGACCAACGGATCATCGCCATGCCGGGCACTGGCACCAATGTGCCGGTCTGGCTGCTGGGCTCCAGTCTGTTCAGTGCACAATTGGCCGGTGAACTGGGTTTGCCTTACGCCTTTGCATCACATTTCGCACCACGGTTGATGCATGAAGCGATTCGCGTTTATCGCAACCACTTCAAGCCTTCTGCCGTGCTGGACAAGCCCTACGTGATGTTGGGCGTGCCGCTGGTGGCTGCTGATACCGACGAGCAGGCCGAGTACCTGGCCACCTCGGTGTACCAGCGAATCCTGGCGCTGATGCGCGGGCAGAGTCTGGTGCAGCGCGCGCCGGTGGCGACGATGGACGGTTTGTGGCTGCCCCACGAAAAAGAGGCGGTGATGAGTTTCCTGGGCCTGGCGATGGTCGGCAGCCCGCAGAAGATCAAGGCCAAGCTGGACGTGCTGGTCGAGCAGACCCAGGCCGATGAGTTGATTTTTACCTGTGATCTGTACGAACACGCAGACCGCATTCACTCGTATGAATTGCTGTCGCAGGTGATGAAAGGGGCCTGACGCAAAGGGAAGTGTGGGAGCGGGCTTGCTCGCGATGGTATCGACGCGATTGATCTGAAACACCGCAGCGTGCGCATCGCGAGCAAGCCCGCTCCCACAAGATCTACTACTGCGCTGGACTTACCCGCGCTTGTAGACAATTTCTTTGGTGCCGGCTTCGCAAGAGCCCACTACCTTGCCGTCAGCGGCAGCACCTTTTTCCACAACCGTCAGCGAATAATGTCTGGCGCCGTTAGCTTCAATCTTCGCCGCGATTTCGCTTTTCAGTTCTTCGCACGGCTTGCCCGCCGCGAACGCCGTTCCTGCCAGACTCAGCAAACCTACAGCCAATAAAAGCTTTTTCATCGGTCACATTCCCCGGTCAAAACAAAAAGGGTGCAATGCGAACATGCCGCATTGCACCCAGACTGTGTAGCGGACTTTATGGCAAACGGCCAGTCCACGGGGCAAAACCTTGCCTCAAATCAACTGCTGGCAATCCTGAAGCCGATTTTGAGCGTTACCTGATAGTGCGCCACCTTGCCGTCCTTGATATGGCCGCGGGTGTCGATCACCTCGAACCATTCAAGGTGCTTGATGCTTTTGTTGGCTTCGGCCAGTGCATTACCGATGGCGTCTTCTATGCTGGTCGGGGACGAGCCTACCAATTCGACTTTCTTGTAGGTGTGATGGTCAGACATAACGTTCTCCTTTGTCGTAAATCAAAGCCTAGCAGCGAATGTGCTAAATACTTTGTAGGCAATCTAAAAGGAAAAGTTCAGGTTAACTGCACTTTCTCACGCCCCTGTAGTCCGACTTAACAAGCACCTCACTCATCAATGCAGGAGAGCCCTAATGGCTAGCAACTCTTTACGTAAAGCCTCATTGCAAAGCATGGAAGCAGAGATCGAGAGCCTGCTCAAGTCTCTTGAAAGCCTCAAGCACGACGCTTCGGACGAGTCCAAAAAGACCCTTGGCATCCTCAAGAACAACGCCGAGAACGCGCTCAAGCATTCACGTCATCTGCTCAGCGATGCGCTGGAAGAAGTGAAGGACAAAACCCGCGAAACCGCGATCGCTACCCGTGAATACGCCCAAGAGCATCCGTATGCCACCGCTGGCGTTGCCATCGGCGCACTGGGTCTGCTGGCAGCCTTCCTGTTGTGCAAGCGCGGCAATTAATCTGCGCTGCGCGCAAGCTCTGCCTTGAGCCATTGCGCAAGTTGCCTGGCGCGTCCGTCTGCGGCGCGCTTGGGCAACCATAACGTCAGTTGCCCCGGGGTTTCATTGAAGCCCCAGGGCGCAGCCAGCCGTCCTGCTTGCAGGTCCTGGGCCACCAGCGGCTCGGGAGCAATCGCTACACCCAGCCCCGCAACGGCGGCTTCCAGCAAGTAATACAAGTGTTCAAACCCCTGCCCGTATTGCAAATCCTTCATCTCAATTGCGTTTTTTTGCGCCCAGCTCGGCCATGCCTGCGGCCGCGAAGTGGTGTGCAGCAACGGTTCGTCGAGCAAGGCGCTGGCCGGGGCATGGCGCAGTTGTTCGTACCGCGCATATCGGGGACTGACCACCGGGCCAATGCGCTCGCTGGCTAATTCGTAAACCTGCATGTCTGCTGGCCAGGGTGGCTCGGCAAACACCAGCAAAGCATCCAGCCCGGGGCGACGCGGATCCAGATCGCCTTCACCGGCCGACAGGTGCAGGCGCAAGTCAGGCAAGTCGGCATTCAATCGGCCCAGGCGCGGAATAAACCAGCGCGCCAGCAAACTGCCTGAACAGCCGAGCACGAACGGAGCGTCAACCTGGCTTTGCGTGAGTTCAGCGCATACATTTCTCAAGCGCTCAAAGGCTTCGCTACTGGCATCCCGCAAGCGGATACCGGCTTCGGTAAGCTTTAGCCCGCGCCCTTCCTTGACGAACAGGCTCACCCCCAGGTGCTCTTCCAGCACTTTCAATTGCCGACTGACGGCACCGTGGGTGACGTGTAGCTGCTCAGCCGCCTGGCTGACGCTGCTCAGGCGGGCGGTGGCTTCAAAGGCACGCAGGGCATTAAGAGGGGGGAGATCGCGGCTCATGGTATCTGTGAGTTTTCCTGACAGGTTACGGCGATCTTATCGGTTTTCATCCCGGGCTGTCACGGGTACAGTCAGGCCCATAGACCTTCGCCATTTTTTATCTGGAGCGTCACATGACTCAATCCACTTTGCGTACCGGCCCTGATGCCAATGGCCTGTTTGGCTCATTTGGCGGCCGTTATGTGGCTGAAACCCTGATGCCGCTGATCCTTGACCTGGATCGCGAGTACGAGCTGGCGAAAAAAGACCCTGAGTTCATCAAGGAGCTGGCCTACTTCCAACGCGACTACGTGGGCCGCCCAAGCCCGCTGTACTTCGCCGAGCGGCTGACCGAGTTCTGTGGCGGCGCCAAGATCTACCTCAAGCGCGAAGAGCTGAACCACACCGGCGCCCACAAGATCAACAACTGCATCGGCCAGATCCTGCTGGCACGGCGCATGGGCAAAAAACGCATCATCGCCGAGACCGGCGCCGGCATGCACGGCGTGGCCACTGCCACCGTGGCTGCGCGCTTTGGCCTGCAGTGCGTGATCTACATGGGCACCACCGACATCGAGCGCCAGCAGGCCAACGTGTTCCGCATGAAGCTGCTGGGCGCCGAAGTGATCCCGGTGGTGGCCGGCACCGGCACCCTCAAAGATGCAATGAACGAAGCCTTGCGTGACTGGGTGACCAACGTTGACAGCACCTTTTACCTGATCGGCACCGTGGCTGGCCCGCATCCTTACCCGGCGATGGTGCGCGACTTCCAGGCCGTGATCGGCAAGGAAACCCGCGACCAGATGCAAGCACAGGAAGGCCGCCTGCCGGACAGCCTGGTGGCATGCATCGGCGGTGGCTCCAACGCCATGGGCCTGTTCCACCCGTTCCTGGATGACACCAGCGTTGAAATCATCGGCGTAGAAGCCGCCGGCTACGGTATCGAAACCGGCAAGCACGCAGCCAGCCTCAATGGCGGCGAACCGGGCGTGCTGCACGGCAACCGTACCTTCCTGTTGCAGGACGACGATGGCCAGATCATCGACGCCCATTCGATTTCCGCAGGCCTGGACTACCCGGGCATCGGCCCTGAACACGCCTGGTTGCACGATATCGGTCGTGTCCAATACACCTCGGTGACCGACGCTGAGGCGCTGGATGCCTTCCACAAATGCTGCCGCCTTGAAGGCATCATCCCGGCCCTGGAAAGCGCCCACGCGCTGGCCGAAGTGTTCAAGCGAGCACCGACCCTGCCGGCCGATCACCTGATGGTGGTCAACCTTTCGGGTCGCGGCGACAAAGACATGCAAACCGTGATGCACCACATGGAACAGTCTCAACAGGAGCAACACTGATGAGCCGCCTGCAAACGCGCTTTACCGCTCTCAAGGAACAAAACCGCGCGGCGCTGGTGACCTTTGTCACCGCCGGTGACCCGGATTACGACACCTCGCTGGCCATCCTCAAAGGCTTGCCGGCAGCAGGCGCCGATGTGATCGAACTGGGCATGCCCTTCACCGATCCGATGGCCGACGGCCCGGCGATTCAACTGGCCAACATCCGTGCGTTGGGTGCCAAGCAGAACCTGGCAAAAACCCTGCAGATGGTTCGTGAATTTCGTACCGGTAACAACGACACTCCGCTGGTGCTGATGGGCTATTTCAACCCGATCCACCACTATGGCGTGGCGCGTTTTATCGCCGAAGCCAAAGAGTCGGGCGTAGACGGCCTGATCGTGGTCGACATGCCACCCGAGCACAACAGCGAGCTGTGCGACCCGGCGCAGGCTGCAGGCCTGGACTTTATCCGCCTGACCACGCCAACCACAGACGACGTGCGCCTGCCGACCGTATTGGCTGGCAGTTCGGGCTTTGTGTATTACGTTTCGGTGGCGGGCGTGACCGGTGCCGGTTCGGCCACCACGGAACAGGTGGGCGCGGCTATCGCGCGTCTGCGTCGGCATACTGATTTGCCGATCAGCGTGGGCTTTGGTATCCGTACCCCTGAACAGGCTGCGGCAATTGCCCGCCTGGCCGATGGCGTGGTGGTGGGCTCGGCCCTGATCGACAAGATCGAGAATGCAGCGACGCCTGAACAGGCGGTGGATGGTGTGCTGAGTTTGTGTGCAGCGCTGGCTGAAGGTGTACGTAGCGCCCGCTAGATCAAGAGCCCCTCTCCCGGAGGGAGAGGGGACTGATTGGGGGATGTCACCACACATCGGCTCCCTCTCCCCCCCGGGAGAGGGCTGGGGTGAGGGCAAGAGGCTTACACAGTATTACTTCTGCGTCCCGTCATCATGCAGCAGGTTAGCCTGGGTCAGGTTGCTGCCTGCCGGTACGCTGCGGGTCAACCATACGTTGCCACCAATGGTCGAACCCTGACCAATGGTGATACGCCCCAAAATCGTCGCTCCCGCATAAATCACCACATCATCCTCAACGATCGGATGACGTGGATGGCCTTTTTGCAGCTGTCCCGACTCATCCGCCGGGAACCGCTTGGCACCCAACGTCACCGCCTGATAAATCCGCACACGCTCGCCAATAATCGCAGTTTCACCAATCACCACGCCCGTGCCGTGATCGATAAAGAAACTGCGGCCAATCTGCGCGCCGGGGTGAATGTCGATCCCCGTGGCCGAATGGGCGATTTCTGCGCTGATCCGCGCCAGCAACGGTAGCCCGGCACGGTACAGGTGGTGCGCCAACCGGTGATGAATCACCGCCAGAATTCCCGGGTAGCACAGCAGCACTTCATCGACGCTGCGCGCCGCCGGGTCACCGTGGTAAGCGGCCAGTACGTCAGTATCGAGAATGCTGCGCAAACCCGGCAAAGCCAGGGCAAAGTCCTGAATCAGCAAGGTCGCCGTCGCATCCACTCCCTCATCCGGCAACCCGCCCTGACGCGCGACATAACGCAACTCCAGCCGGGCCTGGGTCAGCAACGCATTGAGGGCTACGTCCAGGGTGTGGCCCACGTAGAAATCTTCGCTCTCTTCACGCAGGTCCACCGGGCCCAAACGCATCGGAAACAAAGCACCGCAAAGAGCTTCAAGAATATCGGCCATTGCAGCACGCGACGGCAGCTCGCGACCGCCCTGTTCGCCACTGACGCGGCCGTTTTGCGTACGCCACTGGTTTCGCGCCGCGCGCAGTTGGCAGACGATGGCCTGCAATTGCCAAGGATTGGAACGATCACTCACGATGAATACTCCGCACGCTGGCGGCTGGATCAACCAGCCGCGAATAGGCAATGATTTTACGGTATCAAAACGTTTGCGACTCCGGCAATCAAGCCTTAACGCCGGCGCCAGAGGCGCCAACCCACCGCGGCGCTGATCAACAGTAGCAACCCGCCCAAAATGGCCATGCTCAAGCCGTGATAGCTGAATAGCGGCTTTTCGATGCGAATGTACCCGGGCTCGGCAAATAACTCGCGCAGTGCGGCATTTGCCTGCTCCAGGTTAATGGCCTGCAACTGCCGGGCAGGGTCGGCAAAACGGCCTTCATCGTAGTCTCCCAGCGAGGCCCAGTAGTAATCAGCCAGCGCACTGCTGCCTTGCACCGTCCACGCCTGACGGGAAATGGCCGTTTGCTTGAGTCGGGCAAACACCTGCGGATCCAGCCCGTCCTTGAGCAGCCGTGACGTGAGTTGCTGCATCACCTCACGGGCCCTGGGCACGTTCTCGCGTTCAAGATCCGCATTCAGACTCAGAAAACTCACGCCGCCAAACACCTCGCGCTCAGCCCAGGGGCCGTAAGACAAGCCGTGCTTGAGCCGCAGTTCGCTGTACAGCGCCCACTCCAGATAATCGCGCAGCAGGGTCCAGGTTTCATCGGATTGCCCTTCGATAACCGGTTCGGGCAGCAACCAGTGCAGGGTTGCCGTATCGCCGACCACACCGCGCACCAGCTCGCGCTCTGCGTCGGCCTTGGCATCGATGGCGGCCAGGGGACGGTGCTCGCTGGGGTCAACCGGCTCGAGGGCACCGTAGGCTCGCTCAAGATAAGCTGGCAAGAAACGGTCAAGGTCGCCGACGATAATCAGCGTCATGTTGTTGGGCGCGTACCACTTCTGGCGTACAGCCTCTAGCTGCTGGCGGGTAAGGTCATGCACTTCGGCCCGCTCGGCGCACTTCAGGCCCAATTCGACAGCCAGCTGGTTGCTGGCGCTGTGGCCCAGGTCCTGACGGTCCAGCCAGCGCTGCAAGTGCGAATAATGGCCGCCGTCTTCGCGCTCGACCACCTGTTTGGCGTCGCTGATACGTTGTTCGGTCAGCTGGGTGCGGGTCAGCAACCCCAGCAGCAGGTCGAGAATCTTGCGCTGATTTTTTGCCGGAGCCTCGATTACAAAGGTGGTATCGGCGCTGCTGGTAAAAGCGTTCCATTCGCCCCCCAACGCTTGCATGCGCTCCTCCAGCCCCCCTTCACCGGTGTCGTCGATGCCGCTGAAGAGCAAATGTTCCAGCAGATGGGGCAATTGCTGATCGGCGCAGGAAAAGTCATCCATACCCACCCCCACCACCAGCCGAATAGCCACATGATCGCGATCGTTGTTGGGTTTGAGGATCAGTTGCAGACCATTGGGCAGTTGATAGCCCTCAACGCTGTAGCGATCCAGGGCAAAGCCTTGGGCAGCGCCAAGCAGCAAGCAGATAAACAGCAGGCAACGCATAAAAAATCCCTGAATTCTCGAATCCTTGAGCCCGTGCAGCTTAGTCGCTGCATAACGGCTGACAACAGCCCGACGTACAACGTTCAAGGCGAATGTTGCGTGTCGGCTGCGTCATCCAGCTCCAGGGCCCCGGTTTCAGAGGTCTCCAGCACCACGTAGGCGCTGCCGCAAAACAGCGAGTTAAGGCGTTTCATGTCCGCGATCAGCTCCAGATGCATAGAACTGGTCTCGATACTTTGTGTGACTTTACGCTGCAAGCGACTTACGTGAGCGTGGGCCAAACGCCGCTCCTGGGCGCGAAAGCGGCGTTTTTCACGCAGCAATTGGCGGGCGTTCTGCGGGTCGGAATTGAGAAACACCGTCAGCCCAAGACGCAAATTATCGATTAACTGGGTTTGCAGGCCCACCAGCTCCTCCAGCCCTGTTTCTGAAAATGACCGGCGCTGGGAGGTTTTCTGCTGCTGGACTTTGCGCAGCATGCGTTCGATTACATCACTGGCAAGTTTGAGGTTGATCGCCAGTTCGATGATTTCAGCCCAGCGCCGACTGTCCTGCTCGCTTAAATCCTCCCGAGGCATTTGTGCCAGATAGAGTTTTACCGCGCTGTAGAGCACTTCGACTTCATCGCTCAACGTGCGCATTTCCGCGGTGATAGCCGTTTGCTTGCCGCGTAGAACGTCGAGCATATTGACCAACATGGTGTCGATCAGGTCGCCAATGCGCAGGGTTTCGCGCACTGCATTGGCTAGCGCCAGGCTCGGTGTATCGAGGGCGGCGGGGTCCAGGTGGCGCGGTTTGGCGACACCGTTGGTTTGCTCGCGCTCAGGCAGCAGCCAGGCGCAAATGCGCGCCATCAGGCCTACTGTCGGCAACATCAAGAAACAGCGGGCGGTGTTGTAGAGCAGATGGAAGCCGATCACCAACTCCTGGGCGCTATAGCTCAGGCTGTCCATCCAGGCCACCAGCGGGTCGAGCACGGGCATGATCAACAACAGGCCGATCAGCTTGTACAGCAGGCTCCCCAATGCCACCTGCCGGCCCGCTGCGTTCTGCATATTGGTACTGAGAAACGCCAGTATGCCGCTGCCGATATTGGCGCCAATCACCAGGCCGATGGCCACATGCAGGCTGATAACCCCCGCGCCCGCCAATGTGGCGGTCAGCAGCACGGCCGCCAGGCTTGAGTAAGACACCATGGCGAACAGGGCGCCAACCAGGGCATCGAGCAGAATATCGCCGGTCAAAGAAGCAAAAATCACCTTCACGCCTTGAGCATGGGTGATGGGTGTGGCGGCTTCGACAATCAATTGCAACGCCAGGATGATCAAGCCCAGGCCAATGCCCACCCGCCCCAGTTGCCCGGCACGGGTTTGCTTGCGGGTCAAAAAGAAAATCACACCCAGAAAAATCAACAGCGGCGACAGCCACGACAGGTCGAAGGTCAGCACCCGCGCCATCAAGGCCGTACCGACATCCGCACCGAGCATGGTGGCCAGCGCGGGAGTGAGCGCCATCAGCCCCTGGCCGACAAAGGAAGTGACCAGCATGGCCGTGGCGTTGCTGCTCTGCACCATGGCGGTAACCACGATCCCCGCGACAAAGGCAAACATGCGCCTGGAGACGTTTTGCCCGATGACATGGCGCAGGTTGGTACCGTAGACCCGCAAGATGCCGGTACGGACGATATGCGTGCCCCAGATGAGCAAGGCCACGGCGGAAAGCAGATTGAGCAGGGTCAGCATGCTGGCTCCCTGTGGTAGATGTGTCTAAGGATCAGATAGCTGCGGGCCGTTCCTACAGATGTTTCTTAAGATGTAGTCGGCAATTGAGCAGAGCGCCAGCATCGCATAGCAGGGGCAGGGTTGAAAGATTAATACCTCGTAGCAGCTGCCGAGGAACGAAGGCTGCGTCCGGCTGCGCAGCAGTCGTAAAATCGGCGATTGCGGTGTGTCAGGCACACCATAGGCTCAGACTTTACGACCGCTTCGCGCTCGAACGCAGCCTTCGTTCCTCGGCAGCTGCTACGCGATTGCTGTGTTACAGCGTACTGAACAGCGGGAATGTGCCCAGCAGCAGCGCGGCGACCATGATGCACAGGCACACCAGAATCGCCCACTTGAGGGTGAAACGCTGGTGATCGCCAAACTCGATACCGGCCAGGGCTACCAGCAGGTAGGTCGAGGGCACCAGCGGGCTGAGCAAATGCACTGGCTGGCCGACAATTGAGGCACGGGCCATTTCGGCGGCAGTGATGCCGTAGTGGCTGGCCGCTTCGGCCAATACAGGCAGTACCCCGTAGTAGAACGCATCGTTGGACATGAAGAAGGTGAAGGGCATGCTCACCAGCGCGGTGATCACCGCCAGATACGGCCCGAGCGCAGGCGGAATCACGGCCAACAGGCTTTTGGACATGGCATCGACCATCCCGGTGCCCGACAGGATGCCAGTGAAGATACCCGCGGCAAAAATCAGCCCAACCACTGCCAGGACACTGCCAGCATGGGCCGCTACACGGTCTTTTTGCTGTTGCAGGCAAGGATAGTTGACGATCATCGCGATACTGAACGCGACCATAAACAACACGGGCAGAGGCAGCAGGCCGGCAATCAGCGCGATCATCAGCGCCAGGGTCAATGCACCGTTGAACCAGATCAGTTTAGGTCGACGTGCATCTGGATACTGCGACACGCTGATTTCGCTGTGGTCGACTTCATCGCCGTGCAGGTGCAATTCGCCCAGACGCGCACGCTCGCGCTTGCCGTAGAACCAGGCGATGACCAGGATCGCTGCGCAGCCGGCGAGCATGGCCGGGATCATCGGTACAAAAATATCCGAAGGATCGACGTGCAGCGCACTGGCCGCCCGTGCAGTCGGGCCGCCCCAGGGCGTCATGTTCATCACGCCGCCGGCCAGGATGATCAGGCCGGCCATGATCCGCGGGCTCATCCCGATACGGCTGTAGAGCGGCAGCATGGCCGCTACGCAAATCATGTAGGTGGTCGCGCCGTCGCCATCCAGGGACACCACCAGCGCCAGCACCGCCGTGCCCACCGAGATTTTCAGCGGATCACCCTTGACCAGCTTGAGGATCTTGCGCACTGCCGGGTCAAACAGACCGGAGTCGATCATCAGGGCAAAGTAGAGGATGGCGAACATCAGCATCACCCCGGTAGGGGCCAGCTTGGTGATGCCTTCGAGCATCATCGGGCCGATTTTCGGGGCAAAACCGCCGAAAACGGCAAACAGGATGGGCACCAGAATCAGGGCGATCAGGGCGGAAAGACGCTTGGTCATGATCAGGTACATGAATGTAATGACCATGGCAAAGCCAAGGAAGGTCAGCATGAAAGTCACCCTTATTGTTGTAGTAAGGCGCTGACCGCGGGTTGTACGCGTGGCAGGCCAACCGGTCTGTTGCCGGTAATGACTCGATGCTAGAGAGGGAAGCTTTCAGCCAGCTTTCGCTGGCAAAAGTTCTTACAGAAGGGAGAGTTGCATAAATCCTTGTAGCAGCTGCCGAAGGAACGAGGCAGCTGCTACAAAGAGCGGGATTTAATCCAGCTTGAGGACTTTGGCCAGGACGATTTTCGGACCTTTCATCTTTTTGATGATGATGCGCAGGCCTTCGACTTCCAGTTGTTCTTCTTCGGCCGGAACCCGCTTGAGGGTGTCGTAGATCAGGCCCGCGACGGTTTCGGCTTCAACGTGGTCAAGGTCCACACCCAGCAAGCGTTCAATCTTGAACAACGGCGTGTCGCCGCGCACCAGCAGCTTGCCAGGCTGATACGACAGAATGCCGCGCTCGGCCTTGCGGTGTTCGTCCTGGATATCACCTACCAGCACTTCCAGCACGTCCTCCATGGTCAGGTAGCCCACCACCTTGCCGTCAGCTTCTTCAACCAGGGCAAAGTGCGCGCCGCCCTTGCGGAACTGCTCAAGCAACTGACTCAGCGGCATATGCCGCGACACCCGCTCCAGCGGTCGGGTCAGTTCTTCAAGGTTGAAGGTTTCGGGCAAGTGGTCCAGGTCGGCCAGTTCCAGCAGCAGATCCTTGATGTGCAGCAAACCGACGAAGGTGTTGGTGTCGGCATCATAGACCGGGTAGCGGCTGAATTTGTGGCGACGGAACAGCGCCAGGATGTCCTTGAGCGGCGCCTTGGAATCCAGGGTCACCAGGTCTTCGCGGGAGTTGGCCCAGTCGACCACTTCCAGCTCGCCCATTTCCACGGCAGAAGCCAGCACGCGCATGCCCTGGTCGCTCGGATCCTGGCCACGGCTGGAGTGCAGGATCAGCTTGAGTTCTTCACGGCTGTAAGCGTGATCGTGATGGGCACCGGGCTCACCCTGGCCGGCAATACGCAAAATCGCGTTGGCACTGGCGTTGAGCAGGTAAATCGCCGGGTACATGGCCCAGTAGAACAGGTACAGCGGCACGGCGGTCCACAGCGACAGGGTCTCTGGCTTGCGGATGGCCCAGGACTTGGGCGCCAGCTCACCGACCACGATGTGCAGGTAGGAAATGATAAAGAAGGCGGTAAAGAACGATACGCCCTTGATCACTTCAGGCGACGAGACACCGATGGCGCCCAGCAGCGGCTCCAGGATATGGGCGAACGCCGGCTCGCCGACCCAGCCCAGGCCCAGCGAGGCCAGGGTGATACCCAGCTGGCAGGCAGACAGGTAGGCGTCGAGCTGGTTATGCACGGTGCGCAGGATCTGCCCGCGCCAGCCGTTGTCTTCGGCTATCGCCTCAACCCGGGTGGAGCGCAATTTGACCATGGCAAATTCGGCCGCAACGAAAAAACCGTTGAGCAAAACCAGGATCAAAGCAAAAAGAATCATGCCGAAGTCGGCGAAGAGTGTCGCGAGGGTCAAGCCAGGGGAAGGGTCCATGATGGAGTTTTACGGGTTCCGTCGTTACAGATAGGGAGGTATGGCCAAACAATGTAACGGCTGATGTAGCCCTTGCCTAGTGGGAAAGGGCTACAGGGCCTAGTCAATAAGTGTCTTTGGCTGGGGTTTTGTCACCTGGCCCGGTGCGAAATGGCAGGTGAAGGTGCTGCCGTGTCCCAATACGCTGCTGATCTCCAGCCGCGCGCGGTGGCGCAGCAACACATGCTTGACGATCGCCAGGCCCAGCCCGGTACCGCCGGTGCTGGCGTTGCGGCTGGAGTCGACACGGTAGAAGCGTTCCGTCAGGCGCGGCAAATGCTTGTTGTCGATGCCCACGCCCGAGTCCTGCACGCTCAAGTGGGCGCCTGCGCTGTCTGCCCACCAGCGAATGCGTACGCTGCCGCCATCGGGGGTGTATTTGACGGCGTTGAACACCAGGTTGGAGAACGCGCTGCGCAATTCGGCTTCGCTGCCCTTGAGCGCGCAATCGGCTTCCACGTCCAGGGTGATCGTCTGGTTGCGCTGACCGGACAACGCCTGGGCGTCGCTCTTGATCGAACGCAGCAAGCTGTCGATGGCCACCGGCTGGTTATCCGAGGGGTAGTCCGTGGCCTCCAGCTTGGCCAGCAACAGCAGGTCGTTGAGCAGGGTCTGCATGCGTTCACCCTGTTGCTGCATTTGCGACAGGGGGCGCTTCCAGCGCGGGTTTACGTCGTCGACGTTATCGAGCAGGGTTTCAAGATAGCCACAGATCACCGTCAACGGCGTACGCAGTTCATGGGACACGTTGGCGATAAAGTCTTTGCGCATCTGCTCCAGTTGATGAATGCGCGTCACGTCGCGCACCAGCATCAGGTGTTCGTTGTTGCCGTAGCGGGTGATATAGAGCTGGATGCGCAAGTGATCGTTGACCGGCGAGGGGATATCCAGCGGTTCGCCATAATTACCTTGCTCGAAGTATTCCTTGAAGCGCGGGTGGCGTACCAGGTTGGTCACTGGCTGGCCGCTGTCCTGTGGCGTCTTGAGACCCAGCAGGGTCTCTGCGGCGAGGTTCCACCACTCCAGGTTGCCGTCACTGTCGAGCATGATCACCGCGTCCTTGAGCGCCGCCGTGGACTCTTGCACGCGATCGATCACCGCTTGCAGTCGCCCGCGTACGCGCTGGTCACGGCGCTGCAGGTGGTAGATGCTGTCGAACACCTCGCCCCACAAACCGTAGCCATCGGGCGGTGCTTCGTCGGGTTTGTGCTGGCGCAGCCACTCGTGCAGGCGCAGCAACTGCTTGAGGGTCCAGCCCAGATAGAACGCCAGGCCAATGGCCAGGCTCCAGCCGTAATAGCCACTGATCAGCCCGACCAGCAGGCAGCCAGTGACCAAAAGCAACAAATGACGGATCAGAGTGCCATGCCAGTTTTGATTCACGTCGCGCGAGTCCTTGCTTGCCGCTGGATCAGTGAGAGCCGGTATCAGGCCTTGGTGGAAAACCGGTAACCGGTACCACGCACGGTTTGTACCAGATTTTCGTAAGCCTCACCGAGCGCTTTGCGCAAGCGGCGGATATGCACGTCCACAGTGCGCTCCTCCACATACACGTTGCCGCCCCAGACCTGGTCCAGCAACTGGCCACGGGTGTAGGCGCGCTCCTGGTGGGTCATGAAAAATTGCAGCAGGCGGTATTCAGTGGGGCCCATTTCGGCAGGGGTGCCGTCGATGGTCACGCGGTGGCTGATGGGGTCGAGCAGCAGGCCGCCGATCTCGATGGGCGACTCTGCATCGGCCGGGCCGGCGCGGCGCAGCACGGCCTTGAGGCGGGCTACCAGCTCTCGGGGTGAGAACGGTTTGGTGATGTAGTCATCCGCGCCCACTTCCAGGCCCTGAATCTTGTTGTCCTCTTCACCCTTGGCCGTGAGCATGATGATGGGAATATCGCCGGTCAGCTCTTCGCGCTTGAGGCGTCGGGCCAGCTCAATGCCCGACGTGCCGCCGGGCAGCATCCAGTCGAGCAGGATCAGGTCCGGTTTACGGTCCACGATAATGGCATGGGCATCCTGGGCATTATCGGCTTCAAGGCAATCGTAGCCCGCCATTTCCAGGGCCACGGCGATCATCTCGCGGATCGGCGCCTCGTCATCAACGATCAAAATGCTCCTGCCAACCATGCCGTAATCCTCTCGTCATTAAACTGTCTTGTGGCGCATTAGATAACGCAATTATTGCAGTCGTGTGACAGCTTTGGGGATGGGCGCGCGCTAACGGTTCGTGAACTACGCTTTAGTCTCAAATCGTACAACCACAAAAAGGACGATTCCAATGACATCTAGCTCGTTTTCCCTAAAGACATTGCTGCTGGCCGTAGCCTTCACCTTGCCCGGGTTGGCGTATGCGGCTGAACCGGCGATGACCAAGGACGGCATGCTCGTTGACCACAAAGGCATGACTCTCTACACCTTCGCCAAGGATGCGGGCGGCAAATCGATGTGCAATGACAAGTGCGCCGCCAACTGGCCGCCGCTGGCAGCCGAGAGCACAGCCATGGACATGGGCAAGTGGACGGCCATCAAGCGCGATGACGGCCACATGCAATGGGCCTATGACGGCAAACCGCTGTACACCTTCGTGATGGACAAGAAAGCCGGTGACATGACCGGTGACGGTAAAATGGACGGGGCGTGGAAGGTGGCCAAGCCATAGGAAGATCAAAAAAACCCTCACCCTGACTCTCTCCCAATGGGAGAGGGGACTAAAAGCAAAAGCAGATGTACGCCTCACTGAAGATCGGCTCCCTCCCTCCGGGAGAGGGCTGGGGTGAGGGGCTCTTGATCTCAGGCAAAAAAAAACCTCGCCTCCCTGTCACAGGGTGCGAGGTTTTTTATGACGCTGTCTTAAACCGCGCTGGTCGACTGCGGACGACGCACGTCCGGCTGCTTCCACGATTCTGCCGCAGACTCATCGATAGCCTGCTGAATCGCCTTTTTGCGATGCTCTTCGGCACGGCGGCTGAAGAACCACACCATGAAGGTCACCAGTGACACCGCCAGCAAAATCAGGCTGGCCACGGCGTTGATCTCAGGTTTGACCCCCAGGCGCACCGCCGAAAACACTTCCATCGGCAAGGTCGTCGACCCCGGCCCCGACACAAAGCTGGCCAGTACCAGGTCATCCAGCGACAGGGCAAAGGACATCATTGCGCCGGCCGCCAGGGAGGGCGCAATCATGGGAATGGTGATCAAAAAGAACACCTTCCACGGCTTGGCACCCAGGTCCATGGCCGCTTCTTCGATCGACAGATCCAGCTCACGCAAGCGCGACGACACCACCACCGCCACATAGGCCGAGCAGAACGTCGTGTGCGCGATCCAGATGGTCACCAGGCCACGTTCTTGCGGCCAGCCAATCATCTGCGCCATCGCCACGAACAGCAGCAACAGCGACAGGCCGGTAATCACCTCTGGCATGACCAGCGGCGCCGTCACCAGGCCGCCAAACAGCGTGCGACCCTTGAAGCGGCTGATACGCGTCAGCACAAATGCCGCCAACGTACCCAGTGCCACCGCTGCAATCGCCGTGTACAGGGCGATTTCCAGCGAGCGCATCACCGAACCCATCAGTTGCGTGTTGTCCAGCAGGCCCACGTACCACTTCAACGACCAGCCGCCCCACACCGTCACCAGCTTGGAGGCGTTGAACGAGTAGATCACCAGAATCAGCATCGGCAGGTAGATGAACAACAACCCCGCGACCAACATAAAGCTAGAAAAACGGAAGCGATTCATATCTTGCCCTCCAGCTCTTTAGCCTGGCTGCGGTTGAACAGAATGATGGGCACGATCAGGATCGCCAGCATGACCACGGCAAGCGCAGACGCCACCGGCCAGTCACGGTTGTTGAAGAACTCTTGCCACAGCACTTTACCGATCATCAGGGTTTCCGGGCCGCCCAGCAGTTCCGGGATCACGAACTCGCCCACCACCGGGATAAACACCAGCATGCAGCCGGCGATAATGCCGTTTTTGGACAGCGGCACGGTGATCTTCCAGAAGCTGTTGAAGGTGCTCGACCCCAGGTCTGACGCGGCTTCCAGCAAGCTGGTGTCGTGTTTCACCAGGTTGGCATACAGCGGCAGGATCATGAATGGCAGGTACGAATACACAATGCCGATATACACCGCGATATTGGTGTTGAGGATCTGCAGGGGTTCACTGATCCAGCCCATCGACATCAAGAAGCCATTGAGCAGGCCGTTGTTGCTGAGAATGCCCATCCACGCGTAGACGCGGATCAGGATCGCGGTCCAGGTCGGCATCATGATCAGCAGTACCAGCACGGTCTGCATCTCTTTACGGGCATTGGCGATGGCATAGGCCATCGGATAACCGATCAGCAGGCACAGCAGGGTGCTGAAGAAAGCCATCTTCAGGGAGCCCAGATACGCGGCGATATACAGTTCATCGTCGCCGAGCATGGCGTAGTTGCCCAGATTCAGCAGTACCTGGATTTTCTGGTCAACGTAGCTATAGATCTCGGTATACGGCGGAATCGCGACGTCCGCTTCCGCGAAGCTGATCTTCAGGACGATGAAGAACGGCAGCATGAAGAACAAAAACAGCCACAGGAATGGAATTCCGATGACCATATGGCGGCCACCGGGGGTTATTCGTTGCAGTCGGCGTTTGAGTTTTCGCATGTTCATGAGCGCAATACCACGCCGCTGTCGTCTTCCCACCACACGTAGACTTCGTCGTCCCAGGTCGGGCGGGCGCCACGGCGTTCGGCGTTGGCCACAAACGACTGCACCAGCTTGCCGCTCGGCAGCTCGACGTAGAACACCGAGTGCCCGCCCAGGTAAGCGATGTCATGCACCTTACCGCGCGACCAGTTGTATTCGCAGGTCGGCTTTTCGGTGGTAACGAGCATTTTTTCCGGGCGAATCGCGTAGGTGGTGTGCTTGTCTTCCACCGAGGTGCTCACGCCGTGACCGACGTAGATGTCGTTCTCCAGCTCTGGGCACTTGATCCGCGCATAGCCTTCGGCGTCATCGACCACTTCACCGTCGAACAGGTTGACGTTGCCGATAAATTCACACACCAGGCGGCTGACCGGGGTTTCGTAAATGTCGATCGGGCTGCCGATCTGGGCAATCCAGCCCAAATGCATGATCGCAATACGCTGGGCCATGGTCATGGCCTCTTCCTGGTCGTGGGTCACCATCACGCAGGTCACGCCCACGCGCTCGATGATCTCAACCAGTTCCAGCTGCATCTGCGAACGCAGTTTTTTGTCCAATGCGCCCATTGGCTCATCCAGCAGCAGCAACTTCGGGCGCTTGGCCAGCGAACGGGCCAGGGCAACACGCTGGCGCTGGCCACCGGACAACTGATGGGGCTTGCGCTTGGCGTACTGGCTCATGTGGACCAGCTTGAGCATCTCGCCCACGCGGGCATCGATCTCGGCGGTCGACATCTTGTCCTGCTTGAGGCCGAAGGCGATGTTCTGCGCCACGGTCATATGCGGGAACAGGGCATAGGACTGGAACATCATATTGATCGGCCGCTCATAGGGCGGCAGGTCGGTGATATCAACACCGTCAAGGAAGATACGACCCTCTGTTGGGCGCTCGAAACCGGCGAGCATGCGCAGCAAAGTGGATTTGCCCGATCCCGATCCGCCGAGCAGGGCGAAGATTTCGCCCTTGTTGATTTCCAGGGACACATCGTCCACGGCAATCGTCTCGTCGAATTTCTTCGTGACCCGGTCGATTTTGACCAGCACCTGCTTAGGTGTCTGGTCGCCCTCGAGGGCTTTCTTATAGGCGCCGGAGGCAACAGCCATTACGTAACTCCCAACAAATTTAGCAGCCCGGCCTTGATGGCCGGGCCTTGGATAGGTGGTCTGGCGAGATTACTTGCCCGTCTTGACCTTGGTCCACGTACGCGTCATCAGACGCTGTATTTTCGGGGGCAGCTCGGTTGAGACGTATGTCTTGTCCAGCACCGCCTGGGTTGGGTAAACCGCTTCGTCGGTACGAATGGACTCATCCATCACCTTGTCGGCCGCCGGGTTAGGGTTGGCATAACCGACATAGTCACTGACCTGAGCGATCACTTCAGGCTTGAGCAGGTAGTTGATGAATGTGTGGGCCTCCTTGACGTTGCTGGAATCCTTGGGGATGGCCAGCATGTCAAACCACAGGGCGCCGCCTTCCTTGGGCACGATATAGGCGATGTTCACGCCTTTTTTTGCATCCTCGGCACGCGCCTTGGCCTGGAATACATCACCGGAAAAACCAATCGCAACGCAGATGTTGCCGTTGGCCAGGTCGGAGATGTATTTGGAAGAGTGGAAGTAGGTGACGTATGGACGCACCGACATCAGGACTTCTTCAGCTTTCTTGTAGTCCTTGGGGTTGGTGCTGTTGGCATCCAGGCCCAGGTAGTTGAGTACGGTAGGCAGCATTTCATCCGCCGAATCCAGGAAAGCCACGCCGCACTTGGTGAGCTTCTTCATGTTCTCGGGTTTGAACACCGCATCCCAGGAGTCGATACTGTCGACGCCCAGCACTTCTTTGACTTTATCGACGTTGTAGCCAATGCCGTTGGTGCCCCACAGGTAAGGCACGGCATATTGATTGCCCGGGTCATTGGCCTGCAGGCGCTTGAGCAGGGCCGGGTCGAGGTTGGAATAATTCGGCAACTGCGCAAGGTCGAGCTTCTGGAACGCACCCGCCTTGATCTGCTTGCCCAGGAAGTGGTTAGACGGAACGACCACGTCATAACCGGTACGCCCGGCCAGCAGTTTGCCTTCCAGGGTTTCGTTGGAATCAAAGACATCATAAATCGGCTTGATGCCGGTCGCGGCTTCAAAATCAGCCAGCGTGTTCGGCGCGATATAGTCCGACCAGTTGTAAATGTGCACCGTGGGTGCCGCTTGTACGCTGACGGCAAGCGTCAAACCAGCTCCGACCAGCAAGGTCTTGCGAAACAGAGATATAGACACGTGATGGTCCTCTAAATAGTTGGGCCTGAGTTGCCCGCGTCATACGGCAGTCGAACCGCCAAAGACAAAACCGGCGCGCAACTTACCCTCGATAAACCTGCACAGCAAAGTTTTCCGCGAATAATTGCCCTAACACCTTGTTTTTCCGACCATTGCGCCGGTTTTTGTGAAACCGGAAGGCATCAGCCCTCCGGTCTCAATCGCAGCCTTCGGCAGCGGCTACAAGGGGCGAGGCGTTATTTACCGGACTTGATTTTGGTCCAGCTGCGCGTCAGCAACCGCAGGGTGGTCGGTGGCAAATCGCTGATGGCGTAGAGCTTGGCCTTCACTTCATCGGACGGGTAAATGCTCGGGTCGCCCGAGATATCTTTATTCACCAGCGGCGTTGCAGCCTTGTTACCGTTGGGGAAACGCACGCTGTTGGTGATTTCGGCCATCACTTCAGGCTGCATCAGATAATTCATCCAGGCATAGGCGGCGTCGACGTTCTCGGCATCCTTGGGAATGGCGACCATGTCATAGAAGCTGCCGGCACCTTCTTTAGGGATCGCGTACTTGAGCTTGACCTTGTCACCGGCCTCTTTGGCGCGGGAAATGGACTGCTCAAGGTCACCCGAGTAACCCACGGCCACGCAGATGTTGCCGTTGGCCAGGTCGGAGATGTACTTGGAGGAATGGAAGTAGCCGACCGAAGGGCGAATCTTTAGGAACAGCGCTTCGGCTTCAGCCAGTTGTTTCTTGTCTTGCGAATCGGTCGGGTAGCCCAGGTAGTGCAGGGCGGCCGGGATCATTTCGGTCGGCGAGTCGAGGAAGCTTATGCCGCAGCTTTTAAGCTTGGCAGCGTTCTCCGGCTTGAACAGCACGTCCCAGGAATCGATGGTGTCCACGCCCAGCGCGGCCTTGACCTTCTCCGGGTTGTAGCCGATGCCGATGGTGCCCCACATGTACGGGAACGCATGTTTGTTGTCTTTGTCGCTGGCATCGCCAACGGCCTTGAGCAACGCCGGGTCGAGGTTTTTCCAGTTGGGCAGCTTGGACTTGTCCAGCTCCTGGTAAACCCCGGCCTTGATCTGCTTGGCCAGGAAATTGTTGGAAGGCACGACGATGTCGTAGCCGGACTTGCCCGCCAGCAGCTTGGCCTCAAGGGTCTCGTTGCTGTCGAACACGTCGTAGACCACCTTGATACCGGTCTGATCTTCGAATTTTTTAACCGTGTCCGGTGCGATGTAATCGGACCAGTTGTAGATGTGCAGAACCTTGTCTGCTGCTTGAGCTGCCCCGGCCATCACACCCATCAAGGAGAGGGCGAGAAGGGTCTTGCCAGCTTTTTTAAAACCTGATGCCTTCATCTGTAATGCTCCAATTGTTCTTTTAAACCACCGATTCAGCGACCTGATCTCAAGGTGACTAAAGCCGGCGGCTAGTCTGGCAAGATCCGGGGCAGGCTTTCAAGGGAAGAGCCTTGATTCTTAAGGCTCTGAGCGCAATTGCCTGCTTTAAAACAGCAGTTCTCCTGCGCTCAAAGCCTAGCAGTTAACCTTGCAAAGTTTCCAAGGTCAGATCCAGGCACTTACGCGCCTTGGTCACCAGCTCGTCGATCTCGTCCTTGCTGATCACCAATGGCGGCGAGATGATCATGGTGTCACCCACGGCACGCATGATCAGACCGTTATCAAAACAGAACTGCCGGCAGATCATGCCGACACCACGGCCTTCGTAACGCTTGCGTGTGGCTTTGTCCTGTACCAGCTCAATGGCACCCAGCATGCCCACACCACGCACTTCGCCCACCAACGGGTGATCGTTCAGTTCACGCAGACGCTTTTGCAAATACGGTGCCGTTTCGGCATGCACCTTCTCGACAATTTTTTCTTCGCGCAGGATGCGGATGTTTTCCAGTGCCACGGCGGCGGCTACCGGGTGACCCGAGTAGGTGAAGCCGTGGTTGAAATCGCCGCCCTCATTCAGCACCGCCACCACTTCGTCGCGCACGATCAGGCCGCCCATCGGGATGTAGCCCGAGGTCAGGCCCTTGGCGATGGTCATCATGTCCGGCTTGAGGTCGTAGAAATCACTGCCGAACCACTCGCCGGTGCGACCAAAACCACAAATCACTTCATCGGCCACGAACAGGATGTCGTACTTGGCCAGGATTTCCTTGATGCGTGGCCAGTAGGTGGCTGGCGGCACGATCACACCGCCCGCGCCCTGGATCGGCTCGGCAATAAAGGCACCGACAGTGTCGACGCCCAGTTCGAGGATTTTTTCTTCGAGCTGGTTGGCTGCCCAGATACCGAACTCTTCCGGGGACATATCGCCCCCTTCTCCGAACCAGTACGGTTGCGGGATGTGGGTAATGCCCGGAATCGGCAAATCGCCCTGTTCGTGCATGTAGGTCATGCCGCCCAGGCTGGCACCGGCCACTGTAGAACCGTGGTAGCCGTTTTTGCGGCTGATGATGGTCTTTTTATTCGACTGGCCCTTGATCGCCCAGTAATGGCGAACCATGCGCAGCATGGTGTCGTTGCCCTCAGAGCCTGAGCCGGTGAAGAACACATGGTTCATGCCTTCAGGTGCGATCTCGGCGATGGCTTTGGACAGTTCAAGGACCGGCGGGTGGGCGGTCATGAAAAACAGGTTGTAGTACGGCAGTTCACGCATTTGCTTGCTGGCCGCTTCAGCCAGCTCGTCACGGCCATAGCCGATGGCAACACACCACAGGCCGGCCATGCCGTCGAGAATCTTGTGGCCTTCGCTGTCCCACAGGTACACGCCCTTGGCGTGAGTGATGATGCGTGGGCCGACTTCTTTCAACTGTTTGAAGTCACTGAACGGTGCCAGGTGGTGATCGTTGCTCAGTTGTTGCCATTCGAGGGTTTGCGGGTTCTTGTTGGTCATACGGCTCTCCTTTAGTCAGTAGAGGAGGGGCGGCGCCTTCCTGGCTCGCCCCTCCAGCGTGTCAGACGGCGAACAGCAGGAATTCCCGCTCCCACGAACTGATGACGCGCTTGAAGTTTTCATGTTCGGCACGTTTGACTGCCACGTAGCCGGTGATGAACTTGGTGCCCAGGTACTTCTCGACCGTCTTGCTGTTTTCCATACGCTCCAGGGCGTCTTCAATGGTCAACGGCAAGCGCAGGTTGCGGCGCTCGTACCCACGGCCCACTACCGGCGCACTCGGGTTGATACCTTCGACCATGCCGATGTAGCCACACAGCAGGCTGGCGGCAATGGCCAGGTACGGGTTGGCATCGGCGCCCGGCAGGCGGTTTTCGACACGACGGTTCTGCGGCCCGGCATCCGGTACGCGCAAACCCACGGTACGGTTCTCCTCGCCCCACTCCACGTTTACCGGCGCCGAGGTATCAGGCAAGAAACGGCGGAACGAGTTCACATTCGGAGCAAACAGCGGCAACAGCTCTGGAATGAACTTCTGCAGCCCGCCGATATGGTTAAGGAACAGGTCGCTCATGGTTCCATCTTCATTGGAGAAGATGTTTTTGCCGGTGTTGATATCGATGATGCTCTGGTGCAAGTGCATGGCACTGCCAGGCTCGCCGGTCATGGGTTTGGCCATGAACGTGGCGGCGACATCGTGCTTGAGCGCGGCTTCGCGCATGGTGCGCTTGAACACCAGAATCTGGTCGGCCAGGGACAGTGCGTCGCCGTGACGGAAGTTGATTTCCATCTGCGCCGTGCCGTCTTCGTGGATCAACGTGTCCAGATCCAGCTTTTGCAGTTCGCACCAGTCGTATACGTCTTCGAACAACGGGTCGAATTCGTTGGCCGCTTCAATGGAGAAGGACTGACGACCGGTTTCCGGGCGGCCGGAGCGGCCCACAGGCGGCTGCAACGGGTAATCCGGGTCGTCACTGCGCTTGGTCAGGTAAAACTCCATCTCCGGCGCCACAATCGGCTGCCAGCCGTGGTCGGCGTAGAGTTTGAGGACCTTTTTAAGCACGTTGCGCGGCGACAGCTCGATCGGGTTGCCCTGCTTGTCGTAGGTGTCGTGAATCACCTGAGCAGTTGGCTCAATCGCCCACGGCACCACAAAGACTGCGTTCTGATCGGGACGGCAGACCATGTCGATGTCGGCCGGATCGAGGAGTTCGTAATAAATGTCGTCTTCGACATAGTCGCCCGTTACGGTTTGCAGCAATACGCTCTCGGGCAGGCGCATGCCCTTTTCGGCAATGAACTTGTTGGTCGGCGAGATCTTGCCGCGAGTAATCCCGGTAAGGTCGGCGATCATGCATTCGACTTCTGTGATCTTGTGGTCTTTCAACCAATCGGTGAGCTGGTCGAGGTTGTTACTCATAAATGCCTCTGGGCTGAGTGTCCTGACTTGAATAAGTCAGGCGTTTACTGACGCATCTGCGTCGCGTTGTGTTGCGCGCCGTCTGCAGGCATCTCCAAATGCCTGGAAGATGGCGAGGTAAATCGGGTTGGAGCTTACCTGCCATTCGGGGTGCCACTGAACCGCCAAAGCAAAAGCCTTGCCGTCTTTGACCGACACGGCTTCGACCAGACCGTCCGGTGCAAGGGCTTCTGCGCGTAAACCGGGGGCCAGGCGATCGATACCCTGGGTATGAATCGAGTTGACCTCGAACTCAGTGGGCAAGCCCAAAGCTGCCAACACTCCGCCCGGCTGGACGTGCATGGCGTGGCTCGGTGCATATTGCACCTCAACAGGGGCACTGGGGTCTTCGCGATGTTCGATAAAACCTTCGACTTCATGCAATTTCTGGTGAAGTGAGCCACCCAGAGCTACATTCAACTCCTGAAAGCCGCGGCAAATGCCGAGCACCGGAACGCCCGCTGCCAATGCAGCACGAATCAGCGGAAGGGTGGTGCGATCACGCTCGGGATCATGCAGCGTGTCTGGTGCGCTGGCGGGGCCGTGATACAAGTGGGGTTCAATATTGGAAGGCGACCCGGTAAAGAGCAGGCCGTCCAGACCGTCAATAATATCGGTCGGATCAATCAGTTCCGCCAGTGACGGAATGATCAGGGGCAAGCCTTTGGCGGCCACTGCAACTGCTCGCACGTACTTATCGCCAGTGATGTGATAAGGATGCAAACCGATCTGCTTGGTGCAGGCGGTGACGCCGATTAACGGCAGGCGTGACATGTAACACCCCGGTATTATTGCTGTTATGGGTTTGAATCGAGCTTAGCCTTGTTCATTTTTTTACACAACACCCCCGTAAAAAATACAACACGGCCCGCTCAAGCCTGCGGGCGCCACCCGTCAAAACAGAACAAATACGCCCCAAAAAGCGTCAAAAATGGCCTTCCGGCGCTTTTTCAGGGCAAAAAAGAGGCTGCTTGACTTCGGTATGCCGTTCGGGTTGACTGAATCCCGTAGCGCTCAATGATTGATATTTTTAACAACAAAGGTGTTGCATCATGTCGGTACCCCCGCGTGCCGTTCAGCTTAACGAAGCGAACGCGTTCCTTAAGGATCATCCTGAGGTTCTGTACGTAGACCTTCTCATTGCGGATATGAATGGTGTGGTGCGCGGCAAGCGCATCGAACGCACCAGCCTGCACAAGGTTTACGAGAAAGGCATCAACCTGCCTGCCTCTCTGTTTGCACTGGATATCAATGGCTCAACGGTGGAAAGCACCGGCCTGGGTCTGGATATCGGTGACGCAGACAGAATCTGTTATCCCATCCCCGACACCCTGTGCAACGAACCCTGGCAAAAGCGCCCTACCGCGCAACTGCTGATGACGATGCACGAACTTGAAGGTGAACCTTTCTTCGCCGACCCTCGCGAAGTACTGCGTCAAGTTGTTACCAAATTTGACGAGCTGGGCCTGACCATTTGTGCCGCTTTCGAGCTGGAGTTCTACCTGATCGACCAGGAGAACGTTAACGGTCGCCCGCAGCCACCACGTTCGCCGATCTCCGGCAAACGCCCGCATTCGACTCAGGTTTACCTGATCGACGACCTCGATGAATACGTCGACTGCCTCCAGGACATTCTGGAAGGTGCCAAAGAGCAAGGCATCCCGGCTGACGCCATCGTTAAAGAAAGTGCCCCGGCGCAGTTCGAAGTGAACCTGCACCACGTTGCCGACCCCATCAAGGCCTGCGACTACGCGGTACTGCTCAAGCGTCTGATCAAAAACATCGCCTACGACCATGAGATGGACACCACATTCATGGCCAAGCCTTATCCGGGCCAGGCGGGCAACGGGCTACACGTTCATATTTCGATTCTGGACAAAGACGGCAAAAATATTTTTGCCAGCGAGGATCCCGAGCAGAACGCCGCATTGCGTCACGCGATCGGCGGTGTGCTCGAGACCCTACCGGCACAGATGGCGTTCCTTTGCCCCAACGTGAACTCCTACCGTCGTTTCGGCGCACAGTTCTATGTGCCCAACTCGCCGTGCTGGGGCCTGGACAACCGTACCGTGGCCATTCGCGTTCCGACCGGCTCGGCCGACTCGGTACGGATCGAACACCGGGTTGCCGGTGCCGATGCCAACCCGTATCTGTTGATGGCCTCTGTGCTGGCCGGTGTTCACCACGGTCTGACCAACAAGATCGAACCGGGCGCACCCGTCGAAGGCAACAGCTACGAGCAAAACGAGCAAAGCCTGCCGAACAACCTGCGCGATGCATTGCGTGAGCTGGATGACAGCGAAGTCATGGCCAAATATATCGACCCGAAATACATCGATATTTTTGTCGCCTGTAAAGAGAGCGAGCTGGAAGAGTTTGAACACTCCATCTCCGATCTCGAATACAACTGGTACTTGCATACCGTGTAAGCGATTGCAGTCCACGAAAAACGCCGCCGGCCTTACAGCCCGCGGCGTTTTTTCATGCTCACAGGTCTACAATGCCGGCTGCCCTTGAGGAGACGCTGATGTCCAGCCGCGCCACACCCCGAAAGCCACGCGCTCGCAGCCAGGGCCGCATCGACACGATACTTGACGCTGCCCGCAGGCTGCTGACGGCGCAGGGCGTATCCAGCCTGTCGATTTACAACGTGGCAGAGCACGCACAAATCCCGCCGTCGTCGGTCTATCACTTTTTCGCGGGCGTACCCGCGCTCCTTGAGGCGCTGACCGGTGATATTCACGCAGCCTTCCGCGCCTGTCTGCAGGCGCCGATCGAGCATGATGCGTTGAAAGACTGGCGTGATCTTTCGCACATTGTTGAACACCGAATGCTGACGATCTACAACGAAGATGCAGCCGCCCGGCAGTTAATTCTCGCCCAGCATGGCCTTACCGAAGTCACACAAGCCGACCGCCAGCACGACCTTGAGCTGGGGCAATTGATGCACGCGCTGTTTATGCGCCACTTTGAATTGCCAGCACTGCCACAGGACGTGGACGTGTTTGCCCTGGCGATGGAGCTGGGCGACCGCGTGTATGCACGCTCCATCCAGCTGCACGACAGCATCACCCCGCGTATGGCCGAAGAAGGCATGCGCGTGGTGGATGCTTATCTGGGGTTGTATTTGCCGCCGTTTTTGCCGAAACGCAAGAGCCCGACGGTAAACCTGTAGATACTCTGTTGCAGGTCAAGCCCTATTGTGGGAGCGAGCCTGCTCGCGAACGACCTTCGCGAGCAGGCTCGCTCCCACAGTTGCAGTGTTCATGCCGCTGCGCTCGTCAGCGGCTACACGTCATCCCGCGCCCATCAGAACGGAGCATCACCCAAAATCGTTGCACGGTGCATCACACGGCGGTTCGGACGGTAATCGTCCACGGCGTAATGCTGGGTTACGCGGTTATCCCAAAACGCCACATCGTTCTCCTGCCAGCGCCAGCGAATGGTGTATTCCGGGCGGGTGGCATGGGCAAACAGCAACTTCAGGATCGCTTCGCTCTCTGCTTCAGACAGTTCATTGATGCGCGTGGTGAAACCTTCGTTGACGAACAACGACTTGCGCCCGCTTACCGGGTGGGTGCGGATAACCGGGTGCGACAGCGGCGGGTTATTTTTTCGGGTCTGTTCCCAGCGTGCCAAATCTTCCGGGGTCGAACCAAAGCGCTCCAGCGGGAATGACTTGGTGAAATCGTGGGTTGCGGTCAGTCCATCGAGCAGCACCTGCAACGGTTTCGACAACCCTTCAAAAGCGGCAATACCGGCTGCCCACAAAGTGTCACCACCAAAAGCCGGCAGTTGCTTGGCACTCAATACCGCGCCCATGGCCGGGGTTGGCAAAAAGGTCACGTCGGTGTGCCATACCGCGTTGTCACGCACGTCGGTCACGGCGGTGTCCAGCACCAGCACTTCCGGCTGGCCAGGCACGTTGGGGTAGATCGGGTGAATATGCAGGTCGCCAAAATTGGCGGCAAAACGGGCCTGCTGCTGCGGTGTAATCGACTGGTTCTTGAAAAACACCACATGATGCTCAAGCAAGGCTTGCTCGATGGCATCACGGTGCTCAAGGCTCAGCGGTTGAGTCAGGTCGACACCCTCAATCTGGGCGCCCAGGGCAGAGCTAATCGGGGTAATGGTCAGGCTCATGATCTCTCTCTTAATCAGCGCGCCGATTAATCAGCGTCGAGTTCTGTTGTTAGTGAGCCTGGCCGTGCCACGGCACCAGCTTGCGTTGCAGGGCGCGCAGGCCCATTTCCATGGCAAAGGCGATGATGGCTATCACCAGAATCCCCAGTACCACCACATCGGTCACCAGGAACTGCGCGGCGGACTGCACCATAAAACCCAGGCCACTGGTGGCGGCGATCAGTTCGGCGGCCACCAGCGTCGACCAGCCCACGCCCAGACCGATACGCACACCGGTCAAGATATCCGGCAAGGCGCTCGGCAAAATCACATGGCGAATCAACTGCCAGCGCGTCGCACCCAACGACTGCGCAGCACGGACCTTGGCCGGGTCAACGGTACGCACGCCGGTGGCGGTGGCAATCGCGATCGGGGCGAAAATCGCCAGGTAAATCAGCAGCACTTTCGACAGCTCGCCAATACCGCACCAGATCACGATCAGTGGCAAATAGGCCAATGGCGGGATTGGGCGATAGAACTCGATCAGCGGATCGAAAATCCCCCGCGCAATGCGGTTGTGGCCAATGGCGATGCCCACCGGCACTGCTGTCAGAATCGCAAAGCCCAGACCCAGGCCGATACGGCTCAAGCTCGCGCCCAGGTGCTGCCACAGGGTGGAATCCATATAGCCGGTGGTCGCCAGCAGCCAGCCTTTTTGCAACACGGCAGAGGGCGGCGGCAGAAACAGGGGTTCAATCAGCCCGGCAGCGGTAACGGCCCACCATACGGCGATCAGGGTGACGAGGGTCAGCACGCTGATCCAGCGTGTGCTCAGGCTGCGCTTGACCGGGCGTGGGGTGTGGGCCGCGGCAACCGGGTTGGCGGCGACTGCTTCATAACTGCTCATGCGCGCTCCTGCCGCTGGGCGGCACCGCGTTGTGAAAACACGCGATCAAGCACGTGCTCACGGGTTTCAATAAAGCGAGGGTCGGACTTGATCGAACGTGCCGATTCGCCGGCGTTGTAGCGCTGGCCAAAATCCAGGCTCAGACGCTCAACAATGCGGCCGGGGTTGGGCGCCAGCAAAATCAGGTCAGTGGCAAGAAACACCGCTTCTTCGATGTCGTGGGTAATCAGAAATACCGGCTTGTCGGTACGTCGGCACACTTGCAGCAACAGTTCCTGCATCTGCTCACGGGTGAACGCATCGAGGGCACCGAAGGGCTCATCCATCAGCAATACGCGAGGGTCGGCAGCCAGCGCGCGGGCCAGGCCCACCCGCTGCTTTTGACCGCCA
Source organism: Pseudomonas sp. FSL R10-2964 (assembly GCF_009600035.1). Lineage (NCBI taxonomy): Bacteria > Pseudomonadati > Pseudomonadota > Gammaproteobacteria > Pseudomonadales > Pseudomonadaceae > Pseudomonas > Pseudomonas sp. FSL R10-2964. The sequence goes on from NZ_WIWH01000007.1 coordinate 56,528, forward strand.
GACAGCTCCCATACGCGGCGCTTTTCAAAGCCGGACAAATCCACCAGCGAAAGCATTTCACGGGCACGGGCTTCGCGCTTGTCCCGTGGCACACCGGCCAGTTCAAGGCCGAAAGCCACGTTGGCCAGTACGTCTTGCCAGGGCAGCAACACATCGTCCTGAAACACCACACCGCGCTCGGCACTCGGGCCGTGGACGGGTACGTTGTCGAGGGTAATTCGACCAGCGCTGGGCTCGACGAAGCCAGCGATCAGGTTCAACAAGGAGGTCTTGCCGCTGCCCGACGGGCCAAGTGCGACCAGCAGTTGCTGTGGCCCGAGGCTGACGGAAATATCCGACAGCACCGGCTCAGCGGCGCCCGGGTACTGTGCGCTGATGCGCTCCAGTGTTAACAAGGCCATGACGGTCGACTCCTCAGCGGCGTTGATTATTGAGTAACAAAAGTGGCGTTGACCGACGGCGCGTAGTCCGGCAGTACAGCGTCGACTTTTTTCTGCTCTTTCAGGAAGGCAGCAGTGTCGGCCAGGGCTTTGGTAGTCGGTGCGCCCAGCAATACCACCTGATCAGCCGCCAACGGGTAGACGTTGCCTTGCAGCAGCAGCGGGATATCGGCCGCCTTGGCGCCCGAGAGCTTCACAACTTTGTCGATATTGCCCTGATTGGCCAGCCAGGCTTTTGGGTCCTTGTGGTAGTCGGCGTAGGCATCCAGAGTCACTTTGGCGAACTGCTTAACGACTTCCGGGTGCTTGGCGGCGTAGTCCTTGCGCACGATCCAGGTATCAAAAGTCGGCGCACCGAGCTTGCCCAGCTCACCGGAAGTGATCAGCACTTTGCCGTTCTCTTTGGCAGTGCCCAAAGCCGGGTCCCATACGTAGGTGGCGTCAATATCGCCACGCTTCCAGGCCGCGACAATGGCAGGCGGTGCGAGATTCAGAATCTGTACTTTCGAAGGGTCGATGTTCCAGTGCTTCAATGCAGCCAGCAGGCTGTAGTGACCGGTGGACACAAACGGCACGGCTACTTTTTTGCCGACCAGGTCCTGCGGGCCGTTGATACCGGAGCCGTTGCGGGCGACCAGGGCTTCAGAACCGCCCAACTGAGTGGCGATCAAAAAGGTTTCGACCGGTACGTTACGGGTCACGGCGGCGGTGAGCGGGCTCGAACCCAGGTAGGCAATCTGCACATCACCCGAGGCAATGGCCGCAATGATGTCTGCGCCGTTATCGAATTTGCGCCAGTTGATCTTGGCGTCAGTGGCTTTTTCGTAAGCACCGTCGGCCTGGGCGACTTTGGCCGGGTCAACGGTGGTTTGGTAAGCCACGGTGACATCCGAGCTGGCAGCCTGCGCGAAGAAGCTGGCACCCGCCAGAGACAAAGCAGCCAAAAGGCGTAGGGGAGAGTGCAGTTTCATCAGGTAGCTCCTCGGCAGGTGGCCGGATATCGGCTGGATGCGAGGTTAAATGATCTAAGAATCAGTAAATAAATAACTTTTAAGCATTAGCTTATGTAGTTACGCAACATACAGGCGCGCACCCGCGCCCTAACTGCCAGGGCGTTTTAGCCAGCGGGTGATTAGGTCGAGTGTTTAATAACCAAAGGCTATTAAAAGATTCATGAAATTATGTTTAGAAATTAGACAAAAGACCGATAGCATTCCCACGCGCGCGTGTAGGAGAAACCCTGCTATATGCCTATTTGATCTGAAAAGATCAGAAACAATTCTTTTTAGGTTTATTAAATAGTCATTAACCTGCGCACAAACGACGAATGATTAGACAAAGGTCGTAGCCATGATGGGTTGCGATTGACTTGCCGGTCACCGTCTGGCGCTAATCGCGCATCTGCAGCACCCAGGCATCAGATCCGGGGCTGAGGAACTACAAAAATTAGAAACGCAAAGGAGCAACACAATGCACAAGTCCACCTTGGCCATCGCTGTGGCCGTAGGATTGTTGGCACAACAAGCCAGCGCTGCCGGCTTTATCGAAGACAGCAAGGCCACGCTGAAGCTGCGTAACTTCTATATCAATAACGATAACCGTGACTCGGGCACCAAAGCTGCCGGTGCGCAAAGCAAGACTGAAGAATGGGGCCAGGGCTTCCAGCTGGACTTCACTTCGGGCTTCACCCAGGGCACAGTCGGTTTCGGTATTGATGCCATTGGCCTGTTGGGCGTCAAGCTCGACTCCAGCGCTGGCAAACACGGCAACCCTACCGGCGCAAACTATGGCGGTTCGGTGTTCCCAAGCGATGGCAACCACGCTGTAGACGATTTCTCCAGCCTGGGCCTGACCGCAAAAGCCAAGGTGTCCCAGACCGAACTGCGCATCGGTACCCTGCAGCCTAAACTGCCGGTTATCGTTAGCAACGACGGTCGCATGCTGCCGCAAACCTTCCAGGGTGGCCAGATCACTTCCAGCGAGTTCAAGGACCTCACCTTCACCGGCGGCCAGATCGAGCACGCCAAGGGCCGTAACTCGAGCAACAACGAAGGCCTGTCGATTGCCGGCGCGAACAATTCCATTACGGGCAAGTTCGTTAACAAGTTCTACTACGGCGGTGTGGACTACAAGGTCAACAAAGACCTGTTGCTGCAGTACTACTACGGCAACCTGGAAGATTTCTACAAACAAAACTTCCTGGGCCTGGTTCACAACTGGTCCATCGGTCCGGGCGTGTTGAAATCTGACCTGCGCTACTTCAACAGCACCGACGACGGCAAGAACGGCCACGACTCTGCGTATTACACCACCGGTGATTACGCCAACAGCTCTGCAGGTAGCGGCAAGGGCAAGGTCGACAACAACCTGATCAGCGGCCTGTTCCTGTACACCGTTGAAGGTCACACCTTTGGTGGCGGTTATCAGGTGAGTAACGGCAGCAGCGACTTCCCGTTCCTGAACCAGGGCGACGGTGCATCGGCGTACATCCCTACCGATATGCAGATCTCGAAGTTCGCCCGTGCTGGCGAGCGTACCTGGCAGGCGCGTTACTCGTATGACTTCGCCAAAGTCGGCGTACCTGGCCTGACGGCGGGCGCGGTTTACCTGCGTGGCGACAATATCGACACCTACAACAGCAAAAATGTGCAAACCAGCAATGGCTCTTCCGAGTGGGAACGCGATATCACCGTGGCTTACGTGATCCAGGAAGGCACGCTGAAAAATCTGGGCTTCATGTGGAAAAACGCCATGTGGCGCAACGATATTGCTGGCCAGCGCGACCAGGACGAAAACCGTCTGATCGTGAGCTACTCGATCCCGTTGCTGTAAGCGTGATTTAGTACAAAGTAAGAAAAATCCTGCCCGGCGCAATGCCGGGCAGGGTGTTTACCGAAGACCTCAACGGTCAATTCGCAACACATTAATAGTCGCAGCTCCCTGCCGCTCCCCTTGCCTAAACCAGAACCCACAGTGGCCCCACGCCTGGGCCGCGTCCAATGAAACAGTTTTTAATATCTCTTTTTGATCTAATCAAATCGATATTTATTCTTTTTAATTATCTCCTGATGCATGCAGAGTGGCTCCAACACGCCCCGCCATTGCCAATAAAAAGGAGCTGCACCATGAGCCTCAGACTCGGCGACATCGCCCCCGATTTCGAACAGGATTCCAGCGCCGGCAAGATCCGTTTCCATGAATGGCTGAGCGACAGCTGGGGCGTGTTGTTTTCGCACCCGGCGGACTTCACCCCGGTGTGCACCACCGAACTGGGCTTCACCGCCAAGCTCAAGGACGAGTTTGCCAAGCGCGGCGTCAAAGCCATCGCACTGTCGGTAGACCCGGTGGACTCACACCACAAGTGGATCGAGGACATCAACGAAACCCAGAATACCGTGGTCAACTTCCCGATCCTGGCCGATGCCGATCGCAAGGTGTCTGACCTCTACGACCTGATTCACCCCAATGCCAGCGACACCCTGACCGTGCGCTCGTTGTTCGTGATTGATCCGAACAAAAAAATCCGCCTGACCATTACCTACCCGGCCAGCACCGGTCGCAACTTCAACGAAATTTTGCGGGTGATCGACTCGTTGCAACTGACCGACAGCCACAAAGTGGCCACCCCGGCCAACTGGCAGGACGGTGACGAGGTCGTGATCGTGCCGTCGCTCAAGGACGAAGACGAAATCAAGCGTCGCTTCCCCAAGGGCTACCGCGCCGTGAAGCCCTACCTGCGCCTGACGCCGCAGCCGAACAAGTAAAACCAACCTCATACCCTGTGGGAGCGGGCTTGCTCGCGATGATGGCGCCGCGGTTTTTTCTGATACACCGCGCCGATCCCATCGCGAGCAAGCCCGCTCCCACAAACATGCAACCGTGTCTTCAACAGGGTTTTTGGCCGTTTCGACGGCCTTTTTTTTGCTTTCGATTTAACAAAAAGGCATATGCATTTTAAGAATAAACAAATGAATAAATATGATTTATAGATATATAAATCACCTGTTATGGTCTGTTCACTCAAGCGAAAACGCTGACAGCGAATTGCACATATTCATTCAAGGAAACGTCTAGATGCTGGTCGTGACACTCGGAGGAAGCCCAAGCCAACGTTCCCGCTCAGGAGTGTTGCTGGACCACGCCAAACGCTGGCTCAACCAGCAAGGCGTTGAAGTGGTGAGCTATCAGGTACGCGACTTTCCGGCCGAGGACTTGCTGCACGCACGCTTCGACAGCCCGAAAATCATCGACCTGCTGCAACAGATCGAAAACGCCGATGGCCTGGTGATTGCCACCCCGGTGTACAAAGCCTCGTTCAGCGGCGCGCTGAAAACCGTGCTCGACCTGCTGCCAGAACGCGCCCTGAGCCACAAAGTGGTACTGCCTATCGCCACCGGTGGCAGCATCGCCCACATGCTGGCCGTGGACTACGCCCTCAAGCCAGTACTGTCGGCACTCAAGGCCCAGGAAATGCTGCAGGGCATTTTTGCCGAAGACAGCCAGATTGCTTACGGCGAAGGCGGCGCACAAGCGCAACTGGTGCCGATTCTGGAACAGCGCCTGCAAGAGTCACTCGAACAGTTCTACAGCGCCCTGGCGCGACGCCCCAAGCCACTGGACCCGAGCATCCTCAACGAGCGCCTGGTGACGGCTCGCTGGAGTATCTGAAACAGCATTTTTCCCACCGATAAAAGCTCCACCACCTTACTGATCCGCTAACGGCCCAGCAGGTGCTACCCGAATCCCGAACAACAAAAAAGGAGAGCGCCATGCGCCCTGTCATTTTGCGTCGTGGTCTGGTCGCACTCTTAGCTGCGGCTGTGTCCTTCGGTGCTGTTACCCAGGCCCAAGCCGATACCCTGCGCATCGGTTATCAGAAATACGGCACGCTGATGCTGCTCAAGGCCAAAGGCACGCTGGACAAGCGCCTGGCCGAGCAGGGCGTTGACGTGCAATGGACCGAATTCCCCGGTGGCCCGCAATTGCTTGAAGGCCTGAACGTGGGCTCCATCGACTTCGGCGTGACCGGCGAAACCCCGCCCGTGTTCGCCCAGGCCGCCGGCGCCGACTTGCTCTACGTCGCCTACGAGCCACCAGCCCCCACCAGCGAAGCGATTCTGGTGCCCAAGGATTCGACCATCACCTCGGTCAAAGACCTCAAAGGCAAAAAAGTCGTCCTCAACAAAGGCTCCAACGTGCACTACCTGCTGGTGCGCGCCCTTGAAGACGCCGGCCTTAAATACACCGATATCCAGACTGTGTTCCTGCCCCCCGCCGATGCCCGTGCTGCCTTTGAACGCGGCAGTGTCGATGCCTGGGTAATCTGGGACCCGTACCAGGCAGCCGCCGAACAACAGCTGCATGCGCGCACCCTGCGTGACGCCAGTGGCATCGCTGACAACCATCAGTTCTATCTGGCTACCAAGCCTTATGCCGAACAGCACCCCAAGGTGATCGAAACCCTGGTCGATGAAGTACGCACTATTGGCGAATGGGCCAAGGCCCACCCCGAGGACGTGACAAAACAAGTCGCACCACTGCTGGGCCTGTCTCCTGAGATCACCCTCACGGCGGTCAAGCGCCAAGGCTACGGCGCACAGTTTCTGACCCCGGAAGTGGTCAACGCGCAGCAAAAAATCGCCGACAGTTTTTACCAGCTCAAGCTGATCCCCAAGCCGCTGGTTGTGAAAGACGTGATCTGGACGCCCCCGGCCAATCTGGCCAAAGCCAACTAACGCTTGCTGCCCCTAATTAGGAGACCACTCCATGAGCCTCAATATTTTCTGGTTCCTGCCTACCCACGGTGATGGCCATTACCTTGGCACCTCCGAAGGCGCCCGCGCCGTTGACTACGGTTACCTGCAACAAGTCGCGCAGGCTGCTGACCGCCTGGGCTTTGGCGGGGTACTGATTCCTACAGGTCGTTCGTGCGAAGACTCATGGCTGGTGGCGGCATCGCTGATTCCGGTAACCCAGCGCCTGAAATTTCTCGTAGCCCTGCGCCCGGGCATTGTGTCGCCCACCGTTGCAGCGCGTCAGGCCGCGACCCTGGACCGTTTGTCCGGTGGCCGCGCCCTGTTCAACCTGGTCACCGGCGGCGACCCGGAAGAGCTGGCCGGTGATGGTTTGTTCCTCAGCCACGAAGAGCGTTATCAGGTCTCGGTAGAGTTCACCCGCATCTGGCGCCGTGTGCTTGAAGGCGAAACCGTGGACTACGATGGTGAACACATCACCGTCAAAGGCGCCAAGCTGCTTTACCCGCCGATTCAGCAACCGCGTCCACCGCTGTATTTCGGCGGGTCTTCGGAAGCCGCACAGGATCTGGCCGCCGAACAAGTGGAAATGGTTCTGACCTGGGGCGAGCCACCGGCTGCCGTTGCAGAAAAAATCGAACAGGTGCGCGCCAAGGCCGCCAAATTGGGCCGCACCGTACGTTTCGGCATTCGTTTGCACGTAATTGTGCGTGAAACCAACGAGGAGGCTTGGAAGGCCGCCGACAAACTGATCTCGCATCTGGACGACGACACCATCGCCCGTGCCCAGGCCTCGCTGTCGCGCTTTGACTCGGTGGGCCAGCAGCGTATGGCCGCCCTGCACGGCGGCAGCCGCGACAACCTCGAAGTCAGCCCTAACCTGTGGGCAGGCGTGGGCCTGGTACGGGGCGGCGCTGGTACGGCGCTGGTCGGGGATGGTCCGACCGTGGCCGCACGGGTTCAGGAATACGCCGACCTGGGCATCGACACCTTTATTTTCTCCGGTTACCCGCACCTGGAAGAGTCCTACCGTGTGGCCGAGTTGTTGTTCCCGCACCTGGATATCGAACGCCCGGAACTGCCAAAAAGTGCAGGCTACGTGAGCCCGTTTGGCGAAATGGTCGCCAATGACATCCTCCCTAAAGCCGCGTCGCAGAGCTGAGGTCGCCATGAGTTCAGGCAAGGCCTCGGGCCTCAAAAATATCGGTCACACCCTGGCGCCCTGGGCCTTGCCGGTCTTGCTGCTGGCAGTGTGGCAGCTGTCCGTGTCAGCGGGCTGGCTGTCGACACGCATCCTGCCCGCCCCCAGTGCCGTGATCACGGCCGGCGTCGAGCTGGTGCGCAGTGGCGAAATCTGGAAACACCTGGCCATCAGCGGCTGGCGCGCCGGGCTCGGCTTTGTGATCGGTGGCAGCATCGGTCTGGCGCTGGGCTTTATCACCGGCCTGTCGAAATGGGGTGAACGCCTGCTCGACAGCTCGGTGCAAATGATCCGCAACGTGCCGCATCTGGCGCTGATTCCGCTGGTCATCCTGTGGTTCGGCATCGACGAGTCAGCGAAGATTTTTCTGGTGGCGCTGGGGACTTTATTCCCGATCTACCTCAACACTTACCACGGCATCCGCAACGTTGACCCGGCGCTGGTGGAAATGGCGCGCAACTATGGCCTGTCCGGTTTCAGCCTGTTCTGGCAGGTGATATTGCCGGGCGCGCTGCCGTCGATCCTGGTGGGTGTGCGCTTTGCCCTGGGCTTTATGTGGCTGACGTTGATCGTGGCCGAAACCATCTCCGCCAGCTCCGGTATTGGCTACCTGGCGATGAACGCCCGGGAGTTCCTGCAAACCGACGTGGTGGTGCTGGCGATTGTTTTGTACGCAGTGCTCGGCAAACTGGCCGACACCGCAGCCCGGGGGCTGGAGCGCATCTGGTTGCGCTGGCACCCGGCGTATCAAGTGGTTAAAGGCGGTGCAGCATGACAGCTCAACAACCTCCACGTTTGCGCCAGGGCATACCGCTGGCCATCAACGGCTTGCAGAAGGCCTTCGGTGAGCGCCTGGTGCTACGTGATATCAACCTGCATATCCCGGCAGGGCAGTTTGTCGCCATCGTAGGCCGCAGCGGGTGCGGCAAAAGCACCCTGATGCGTTTGCTGGCCGGCCTGGATCAGCCCACTGCAGGCCAGTTGCTGGCCGGTAGTGCGCCCCTGCAAGAGGCCCGTGAAGACACGCGCCTGATGTTTCAGGAAGCGCGTTTACTGCCCTGGAAAAAAGTCATCGACAACGTGGGCCTGGGCCTTAAAGGCGACTGGCGGCCAAAGGCGCTCAAGGCACTGGAAGAAGTTGGCCTGGCCGAGCGCGCCAATGAATGGCCGGCAGCACTCTCGGGCGGTCAGAAGCAGCGCGTGGCCCTGGCCCGCGCCCTGATCCACCAACCGCGCCTGCTGCTGCTTGACGAGCCGCTGGGCGCGCTGGATGCCCTGACCCGCATCGAAATGCAGCAACTGATTGAACGCCTGTGGCGCCAGCATGGTTTTACCGTATTGCTGGTGACCCATGACGTGAGCGAAGCCGTTGCGATTGCCGACCGTGTCATTTTGATTGAAGAAGGCCAGGTAGGGCTGGACCTCACGGTCGACCTGCAACGCCCACGGCTACGCGGCTCGCATCGCCTGGCGGCACTGGAAACCGAAGTACTGAACCGTGTTCTTGCACTGCCTGGCTCGCCACCTGAGCCGGAACCCGTTGCACCGCTGCCTACGCAACTGCGCTGGGCGCAATAAACCCACTTTCTATCCCAAGACAGGAATCGACACCATGACCATTAAAGCCATCAACGTTCGCAACCAGTTCAAAGGCCACATCAAGGAAATCGTACTGGGCGACGTGCTGTCGGAAATCGACGTACAAACGGCGTCGGGCATCGTGACTTCGGTGATCACCACCCGCTCGGTCAAGGAGCTGGAGCTGGTGGTCGGTAGCGAAGTGATCGCGTTCGTAAAGTCCACTGAAGTGTCCATCGCCAAGTTGTAAATCATGGGTGATTCACAGCCCCGAACGGCGTAAGCCCTTCGGGGTTTTTTGTGCCTGAAAATCGCCCTCAAATCCTGGGGGTCATGGCTGTGGCCGCTCATCAGCGATAAACAGCGCAACAAATTCTTGGCCGCCTGAGTGCGCTGCTCGGCACAGGCCAGCAGGGCAGATACAGAGGCGCGGGGATCGATCAATAAAACGTGGGAACCGACGGGATTGTCGGTTTGGGGAACGTACTGGGACATGCTTTAACTCCTAAGAAAAGGAGCCACCTCAATCAGCTTGCACGCAGAAAGAGGCTAGCAATTGTGCTCGGGTGTGCAAGACCGGTCCCAGATAACCCGGCAGACCCGAAGATCTCCCGCGCACAACCGCCATAACGCCGATTGCAGGCGCAGAGCCTACCAAGCGAAATGAAAAGTTGGAAATCTGAGAGTCAGGCTTGCACGCCTGATCGCTGATGTTCAGCGATGGAGCGGACTATAGGCAGCCCGCTTGGGGCATCACAATGGGGTAACGCGGGTGAAAGCCCGATCCCACATAAGTGCGCGAAAGGTCTGTAGAAATCGCAGCGCCTGCATCGCGAGCAAGCCCGCTCCCACAGGTTTGACGAGCATCCACACATGGTGAGAACACCCAAAACCTGTGGGAGCGGGCTTGCTCGCGATGGCATCAGCCCGGTGACTCAGGCCATCACAGCAGCCTGAATCACCACCAAACCAATCAGCGCACCAAATGCAAGAACTGCAGATGGCGTTCGTACTGGTCGAGGATGTCGTTGATGATCTGCTCTTTGGTGTAGCCCGTCAGGTCGTAGTCCTGGCTGCCTTCGGCCAGATGCACTTCAGCACGGTAGTAACGGCGATTACGCAGTTGCTCCTTTTTGCCAAAGCCACCCCGGGCGAAGGACGGCGTGAAGTAGCCACGCATCTGCACCTGATAGATAAACGGATGTTCATCCCCATGACCGATTTCCAGGCTCACGTTGTCGTTGGCCGGGTCTGGCTGGGTGACAACGTTAAGGCCTTTCTCCCGGAACACCGCACTCACTTCTTCAATCGCCGGGCGCACGGTGGTGTCCATAAAGCGGTACACCTCGTCCCGCGACGGGAAGTGCACGGCCTGGCTCAAACGCTGGCGCCAGCCACCACGACGCGAGTGAGAAACCGGCGCCAGGGAATGGGTCTGCGCAATCTTCTTCTGCGACTCAAGGTAGAACGCCTTGTGCAGGCCCCACATCATCAGCAGCAAAATCAGCGAGAACGGTAACGAGGTCAGCACTACCGCTGACTTGAGCGCATCGATACTGCCCGAGAACAGCAGCGCACTGGTGACCAGCGCAGTCATCGCGCCCCAGAACACCCGCAGCCATTTCGGGCCGTCTTCGTCCGCGTTATTGCCACGGGCCGAGAGGGTGGACAGCACCACAGTACCGGAGTCAGCCGAGGTCACGAAGAACACGAAGCTGATAAACACCGTCACCGCGATAACGGTCTTGCTCCACGGGTAGGTCTCAAGCAGCAGGTACAGCGTACGCGACGGGTCATCGATAGCCGACTGGCCAAGGGCTACCATGCCGTGGTTGAGCACCTGGTCGATGGCGCTGTTGCCGAAAATAGACATCCACGCCAGGGTAAAGCCCAGCGGAATCAGCAGCACGCCGAACACGAACTCGCGGATGGTCCGGCCACGGGAAATACGCGCAATAAACAGGCCTACAAAGGGCGACCATGCGATCCACCAGGCCCAATAGAACACGGTCCAGCCGCCCAGCCAGTCACTTGGCTTGTCGTAGGCATACACATCGAAACTCTTGGTGGGCAGTGCACCCAGGTAGTCACCGATGTTCTGCACCAGAGTGTTGAGCAAGTGCTGGGTGGGGCCGGCGAACAACACAAACAGCAGCAGGGCACAGGCCAGCAGCATGTTGATGTCGGACATCACCCGCACGCCCTTGTCGACACCGGCAATCGCCACCAGAATCGCGGCGCCCATCATCAACGTGATCAGGCCCACTTGCACCCATTGGGTATGGGGCATGCCGAACAGGTAGTCGAGGCCGGAGTTGAGGTGCAGCACCCCAAAGCCCATGTCGGCACCCAGGCCGAATACCGTAGCGATAATGCCGAAACCATCCACCGCATAACCGATGGGGCCGTTGATGCGCTTGCCGATCAGCGGGTAGAGCGCCGAGCGCAGCGCCAGCGGCAGGTTATGCCGGTAGGCGAAGTAGGCCAGCGCCATGCCGACGAACGCGAACACACCCCAGCCGTGCAGGCCCCAGTGCAGGAACAGCAGCTGCATGCCCTGGCGCGCAGCCTCGGCATTGCCGGCCGGGCCCTGCGGCGGGTTGAGCATATGGGTGAGGGGTTCGGACACACAGAAGAAAAATAGCGTGATGCTGATCCCGGCGGCGAACAACATGCCCGCCCAGGACAGGTAACTGAACTCGGGTTCGTCGTGGTCGGCACCGAGCTTGATCTTGCCGTAGCCGGACAAGGCGGTGACGACCACGAAGATCAGATACAGGGTCATCGCTAACATGTAGTACCAGCCGACCGTGTTGGCCGCCCAGTTTTGTGCGGCCAGCAGCCATTCGCCGGCAGCGGCAGGCATGGCGATGACCACCACACCGAAGATCAGGATAAACGCGGCGGCAAAGTAGAACACCGGCGGGTTCATGCGGATCGAGGACGTCTCGGACGTGATCGGTACACTCATTGGATGTGCACCTTATAGAGGTAAAACGGGATCAAAAAGAGCGGATTCGGCAAGGGTTAGCCTCCTGTTGTGAGCGGGCAGCGGACCACCGGTTTAACTTGAACAAGCATTCAAGTTAAACATGGATGGCCTTTCAGCACTAATCGCTGCCCGCAGCTGCACGCCTGATACGTTAGCTCATGGCAAGGTATGACACATGGCCATGATCATCGTTCAGCCGTTATAGCGTGGGGCTATCAGGGGAGGGCGACGGCAAAAGAAAACGGCATTTTCGGGCGCTGAAAAAAATCCAAAAAAAATATTCGCAGAAGCGCAGTGATCAAAAAATAGACTGATTTAGACGCCGATCAGTAGTGCCTCAGGTGGAAAGCATCGAAGAATTTACAGAAGAAAGGGGGACCCTATTGATTGAAGTGGTCCCAGAGACTTATTTCGCATTGGCGCCCGCACTATACAAGCACCAAGACGAACAAACAGTGATACACAATGAACACCTGATATTGTTACCCGATGACAGTCATCAAAGATTTAAGACTACAAACACTCTATTTCATACATCGAAGTTAACAATAGCCCACAGATAGAAATCCATCGACAGATCAAGCATGCTTTCTTTCAACGGATATTTATATCAATTTAACTTTTCAATGTCTCTGCCGATGGCTCATCAGGAGTTATCGTCGAAAAATTAACGGCCACTGCTTCTTTAATTTCACCCTGCTGAGTAAAACTACTGACACCTACAATATCATTGCCATTTCGAGCATCTGCTAATGGCCTTGTATAGTTCAGATCAATCTGTGAAATACTTAACTCGTCCAGCGAATGTAACTCGCTTGTACCAGTCGACTCAATCCTGCTTTGGCCATCATGATTGGCATCAACCCAAACTCTCACATCGCCCCAGCGTTCATCCTGGTTATCAAACTTAAGGTCTTTGTTGCTATCCAGGCTACTCAGTGCATCAAATGCATTATCAAAGGTTTTTTTACTCGGCGAATCACGGCTTCCTTGTTCGGCGCCAAAATACTCAGACATCAACTCCGAGACATTATCAATTTTTCCGTTTCCATCAAGGTCCAAAACAACCATACCCTCGTCAGGGCTGCTCCACCCCGTTTGCACCTTCTCGCCGTCGTTGTTCATGTCGAAATGAACAGGAGAGACATGAGGGTTGGTGAGTTTTGCTCCGGCCCCACCCAGATCCAAAATCAAAGGGTCTACTTTGTTTTCTAAGGCGCATTTCATTCTTGCAATTTGTTCTGGCGTTATATAGTTGAGACCTCCAACACTTTCCAAAGAAATATCAACATTAGCAGCTGGCCTTTCGATATTTGTCACAGGTACCCCTCCGCCTGTGCTGTAGCCGTTCGATGCAGAAGTAGCGCCACCTGCCCCCCCACTTCCGCCACTGTCAAGACTACCAGCCGTACCGTTACTTATACCGCCACCTGGAATCACAGGCAGTGAAATATCAACTTCTACACCTTTTACTAATAAATCTTCAAATACTATCTTTATGACAATAGGTATAATCATTGAGGCATTGCCAAAATACTTTTCGAAAATCATCCCAATAGCAGCGGCATTTTGTATAAATACCGTGGCATAATTTTCCATTTGCTCTAAAAAGTTACGGCCCGGAATCTCAACGTAATTATGCCCTAGTCCACCCCCCCACACAGGAAACTCATCACCGAGCGTCCCGGCCCATTGCCATGGTTCCAAACCTAAGTATTTTACTGCGGCTTGCACGTCTCTTTTGATCACATCTTTAATTGGCAAAATGCCTTTAGCGTGAATAAAATCCGCAATAACTTGGTGGGCTAATCTGTCAGAAGCATTTTTATACATACGCGAAGTGAATTTCCTTCCGGAGCGCTCAACTGCATATCGCATGGAATTGGAAACCAGTTCGCTTGCAAAGCTTCCGTCAATATTATTGATAGATTTTGCAGCCATAAGCCAGTTAGCCGTCATCAACATCTGGTCTCTCACTTCGCCATCGGCCTGGTTGGCAATAGCTTTTTGAGCAACATTATATAAGTAATGGTATCCTCCCGCGTAGTCTTTCACGGCGAGTCTATGTTCCAGGTATTTGATATCCGCGGGTGCCAGAGGTATTTGCACCATATTGGCGCCTCCTTAATTAATTAAAAAACGATCCAGAAAATTCAACACAAAAACATCGGCTTCTTTAAGGTTGGAAATCTCACGGCTAAACAAATAGTCAATCCCAAAAGTACTTTTGTACGCTCTTTTTCCCATATAAATCAGGTCCCACTCATATATATATGCATTGCTTCCATCACGGCCCGCAACTCTATAAGTCTTTTCACTATCCTCTAACAGTTCAACCCCATCAAAAGACGCAATGGTTTTTAATGTTCGGGTGGCTCGATTTATATCAAACGGAGGAACGGATATTGGAAATAAAACTAACACCATTACATTGTTAGATTTATTTTTATAATCAACCAACTTCATGGATGGATACTCAACACGAAGAGTGACCACGCTTTCACCGTTAAAATCAATAAGCTCGCAATCCTTATCCGAAACATCAAAGGAAAAAACACTGATATTCGTTTTTTCATTAACAAACGTGCAAGCTGCATGGGCGGGCATTGAGCCCCAAGCAAACACCAGTGATATAAGCCCACCTTGAAGATATCTACGCACTACCAGCCTCCAATATTACTGATGTATCGCCATTTCCACAGGAGTAATAAATATAGCGACCAACAAAATTCAATCTTCATAGCTCAGCGCGGAACATGGTTTTTGGACGTGTCATTTCCATACCCCATCCAAGAGCGAGATTAAAAACCTTAACGCCCTGAAAACTTTAGGCCTGGTACCAAAATATGACCACAGCGAAGCCGCCGTTCTTAATGTCGGATATTTCCGTAACTAATAATTTTATGTAGGAGAGGGTTAAACCGGGCGCTGAACTGCGCGCCCCCGTTTAAAAAACAGACAAATCCAGCGGCCGAATCGCGCCCATCCAGATTGCATGGTCGGTGTGGTCCAGCAGGTCATTGCCGGTATCGGGATGCATAAACACCACCAAACCGTGCCGGTAGAGCGCCAGCCACGGCAGGACGACTCCGATCAGTTCAGGGCCGAAAGCCAGTTGGCAGCTCCAGTCCGGGTGCGGGCCCACCGGGCGCTCGTGGACGCGGCCCATGGTTACGCCAAACAGTCGCCTGGCCTCTTCGCACAAGGCGCGCGCCTGATCGATGGTCGAAGCGTCGAAGTAGACATGGGCGTGGTAGCCCTTGATTCGCTGCATAAGTACCTCTTGCCCTCACCCCGCCCTCTCCCGGAGGGAGAGGGGCTGCTTTAAAGCGCCAGCAACCGGCGCAATTCAGCCAGCGCCGGTGCAGTATCCGGACGCACCCCGCGCCACAGATAAAACGCCTCGGCGGCCTGTTCGGCCAGCATGCCCAAACCATCCATCACCTGACCCGCGCCATGCCCGCTGGTCCACACGCAAAACGGCGTCGGCTCCTTGCCATACATCATGTCGTAGCACAGGGTTTTACCCGGCTCGATCAGGCTGCTGGCAATGGGGGGCAGTTCGCCGCTCAGGCTGGCCGAGGTGGCATTGATGATCAGGTCGACCGGCTCGTGCAGCCAGTCAAAACCGCTTGCAGCCACCGGGCCCAGGTCGCTGAACAACTCGGCCAGCAACTCGGCTTTTTCAACGGTGCGGTTAGCGATGGTGACCGAGGCCGGCCCTTCAGCCAGCAGCGGCTCCAGCGCACCCCGCACCGCACCGCCCGCGCCCAGGATCAGGACGCGCTTACCCTTGAGGCTGAAACCGGCATTGACCGTCAGGTCGCGCACCAGCCCTGCACCATCGGTGTTGTCCCCCAGCAAAACGCCATCGGCCAATTTGCTCAGGGTGTTGACCGCTCCTGCTCGCTGGGCCCGAGCTGTCAGTTGATCCGCCAGGCGGTAGGCGTCTTCTTTGAAGGGCACTGTCACATTGGCGCCACGCCCCTGCAGGAAAAACTCCGTTGCGCAGCCAGCAAAATCATCCAGTGGTGCCAGCAAGGTGTCGTACTGCATGGCCTGGCCAGTTTGCTCGGCAAACAGGCGATGCAGCACCGGGGATTTGCTATGGGCAATCGGGTTACCAAAAACAACGTAACGGTCCATCAGGCAAGCTCCTCGGGCAGTGTCAGGCGTTGGCCAACCAGTCGCGGTCTTGCAGGAAGTAATCCGTCAGGCGCGCTTCCGGGCTTTCCGGTTCCGCTTTCCAGTCATAAGCCCAGCGCACTTGCGGTGGCAGGGACATCAGGATCGACTCGGTGCGACCGCCCGATTGCAGGCCAAACAGGGTGCCACGGTCATAGACCAGGTTGAATTCCACATAGCGTCCACGGCGGAATTCCTGGAACTCACGCTGCTGGGCAGTGTATTCGTCGTTCTTGCGGCGCTGAACGATCGGCAGGTAGGCGTCGATATAGGCATCACCAATGGCGCGAATAAAAGCGAAACAGGTGTCGAAATCCCACTCGTTCAGGTCATCAAAAAACAGGCCGCCAATACCACGGGGCTCATTGCGATGCTTGATATGGAAGTAGGTGTCGCACCACGCCTTGTAGCGCGGGTACACATCGGCACCAAATGGCGCACAGGCCTGCTCGGCCACGCGGTGCCAGTGCACGCAGTCTTCTTCAACGCCATAGTAAGGGGTGAGGTCAAAGCCGCCACCGAACCACCAGACCGGTTCTTCGCCTTCTTTCTCAGCGATAAAAAAACGCACGTTGGCGTGGGACGTTGGTACATGCGGGTTGTGCGGGTGGATCACCAGCGACACACCGAGGGCTTCAAAGCCACGGCCCGCAAGTTCAGGGCGATGAGCACTGGCCGACGGTGGCAGGCCGCTGCCGAACACATGGGAAAAGTTGACGCCGCCTTTCTCGATGACGTGGCCGTTTTCGATTACACGGGTACGACCGCCACCACCCGCCGGGCGCTCCCAGGCGTCTTCAACGAACTGGGTGCCGCCGTCTTCCGTTTGCAATGCGTTGCAAATGCGGTCTTGAAGGTCGAGCAGGTAGGCTTTTACAGCCTCGGTGCGAGTAGTCATGACATCACCTTAAATCGGGCAAAGCGACGCGGCGTGCGGGGCCGGCGGCAAAGGGGGGCTAGCATAACACCGCACTCCGGCTCACCGCAGTTGACGAAGATCACGCTTCAGCGTTGGATGGTGGCTTCGTGAAATGAGCGAGGACAGTGCAGATGGCAAAGCGTATCCAGTTTCGGGCCCACGGCGGCCCTGAAGTGCTTGAGTATGTCGATTACCAACCCGCCGAGCCGGGCCCACAGCAAGTTCGGGTGCGCAATCAGGCCATCGGTCTGAATTTCATCGATACCTATTACCGAGGTGGCTTGTACCCGCTGGCTGAACTGCCGTCCGGGCTGGGCAATGAAGGTGCGGGGATCGTTGATGCGGTGGGCAGTGACGTGCGCAACGTGAACGTCGGCGATCGCGTCGCTTACGGCACCGGGCCGCTGGGGGCATACAGTGAACTGCACGTTTTGCCTGCAGCCAATGTGGTGAAACTGCCCGAGGATATTTCCTTTGAGCAAGCCGCCGCAGTGATGCTCAAGGGCCTGACAACCCAGTACCTGCTGCGTCAGACCTACGAACTCAAAGGGGGTGAAACCATCCTGTTCCACGCTGCTGCAGGCGGGGTAGGTTCGATTGCCTGCCAATGGGCGAAAGCCTTGGGCGTGAAATTGATCGGCACGGTCAGCTCAGCCGAAAAAGCCGCGCACGCCAAAGCTCTGGGCGCGTGGGAAACCATCGACTACAGCCACGAGGATGTTGCCAAGCGTGTACTGGAATTAACCGACGGCAAGAAGTGCCCGGTGGTTTACGACGGTGTAGGCAAGGACACCTGGCTAACGTCACTGGACTGCGTAGCACCACGTGGGCTGATGGTCAGCTTTGGTAATGCTTCAGGCGCGGTAAGGGGAGTCAACCTGGGGATCTTGTCGCAGAAGGGCTCGCTGTATGTCACTCGACCGACGTTGGCGTCCTACGCCAATAGCGCCGAAAACCTGCAAGCGATGGCCGATGAGCTGTTTGCGATGATCCGCAGCGGTGCAATCAAGATTGATATCAGCCAGCGTTTTGCGTTGGCTGATGCGGCCAAGGCGCAGACGGAACTGTCGGCGCGCCGAACCACGGGATCGACGATTTTGTTGCCTTAAAACAAATTCGTAGCAGCTGCCGTAGGAACGAGGCTGCGTTCGGCGGCGCAGCCGTCGTAAAACCAGACACTGTGGTCGTTCAGAAAAATCTCGGACTCAGGTTTTACGATTGCTTCGCAACCGGACGCAGCCTCGTTCCTTCGGCAGCTGCTACAAGATCGGTTGGGCTGCAACTCATTACGCCGGGCGTACGATCTTGCCGCTAGCCAGGTCGCGGATCAGGCTCGGGTTTTTACGTCCACCCAAGTTGCCACCCAACACATGGTCGATTTGCCCACGGAAATACTGCTCCACTTTCAAGCGAGTACGCGCTGCCGGCAAACCTGCCGGGTTGGCTGAGGTCGAGACAATCGGCCCCACCAGCGCGCACAGTTCGCGCACCAGCGGGTGATCGCTCACGCGCAGCGCCACCGTATCGTGTACCCCGGTGATCCACTCGGGCAGCAAGCCCTGATGCGGCACCAGCCAGGTGTTCGGCCCTGGCCAGGTACTGGCCATGCGGTCGATCCACTCCTGGGGGAAGTCTTCAAACAGGAAGTCGAACTGGTGAATGTTGTCTGCCACCACAATCAGACCTTTATCCACAGGCCGCGATTTGATCGCCAGCAGCCGCTCGACCGCGTCTTCATCCCATGGGTCGCAGCCCAGGCCCCAGACCGCCTCGGTCGGATAGGCAATCACCGCGCCTGCGCGAATGGCTCTTGCAGCTTGTTGGACGCGCCAGGTGCTGATCATTGAATGTCTCCAGATATGTGCTGCGCGCAGTGTACTTAGCTGGCGCGAGCAAACCAACGCCCACCCTCGAGTACAACATGCCCCGCCAGTTCAAGCTCGGTCAGAGTAGCCAGCAATCGGGGCAAATCCCAACCGCTGATATTGGCCAATGCTTCGCTGGTATAGGGCGCTGCCTGCAACAATTGCACTAATGGATGACAGCTTGGAGTAAACATTTCTGTTGTGGGCAACGGCATCGAGCGCCAGCCACGCAGGCCTTCGAGAATGTGCTCAACGGTCTCGACAAGCGTAGCGCCATCACGGATCAACTGATGGCAGCCACGCGCCCCAGGGTGGTGGATGGAACCGGGCATGGCGTACACCTCGCGCCCCTGCTCTGCGGCGAGACGGGCAGTAATCAGCGAGCCGCTGGACACGCTGGCCTCGACCACCAGCACGCCAAGGGACAAACCGCTGATAATGCGGTTACGCCGCGGGAAGTTGGCGGCTTGGGGCCCGGCGTCCAGAGGAAACTCCGATACCACGGCGCTACCGTTGCAAATCATTGCGTCTGCCAATGCCCGATGGCGCTGTGGATAAAGTTTTTCCAGGCCCGTCCCCAAAACCCCCACTGTCTGCCCGCCAACGTCCAGAGCAGCCTGATGCGCTGCGCCATCAATCCCCAGCGCCAGCCCGCTGGTAATCACAAAACCGGCGCCAGCCAGGCTGCGGGAAAAGGCGGTCGCGGTGTCCAGCCCAGGCCGCGAAGCGCGTCGGCTACCGACCATCGCCAACTGCGGTTTTTCCAGAGTTGACGGCTCTCCCGCCACGAATAACAGCGGCGGGGCATCGCTCAATTCGCTTAACAGCGCCGGGTAATCGGCCTGATCATGCAGCAGCACATGGTGTCTGGAGCGCTCAAGCCAGCGCAATGCAGCGCTGGCACCCTCACGGACTTCAGGGCTGCGCCGCGCCTGGGCACACCCCTCGGGCAGCCCCAGGGCACGCCAGGCGCTGGCAGGTGCGCTGAGCGCCGAACTGGCCGAACCAAAGGCTCTGAACAGGCTGTAATAACGCCGTGGCCCAACGTCGGGCAAACGGTGCAAACGCAAGCGGGCCTCCAACTCTGCTGGGGATATTTCTGAGGGTGGCATAGGATCATCCTTGATCGGTTATTCCATCTGGCTGTAAGGAACAAGCTGTGGATAACTCTGTTGACAAGTTGTTTGGCTAACGATGAAAAGTACCGGGTTGAGCCCCTTGGCAGAACTTGAAACGCCAATGGGAAACCCAACATTAGTTGAACGTCGCCTGGAGGCCGGGCAGGTTGGTTTCAAATTGAGACATGCACAGGTGCAGCCCGGCAGCTAGTCGTTTCATCCGTGGGTGAATCCCTTTATTATGTGCTCTCGCGTGAAACGCCTGAGCCCGAGCGGGCTCTCTCTGAAGGAGACGTTTTGCACAGGTTGCTCGAGTCCCCAGGACCCACCTGACAACCGTTTTTGAATCTTTCACACAGTGCACCAATCAAACTTATGGCTATTTTGAACATCCTCGAATTCCCAGACTCGCGTCTGCGTACCATCGCCAAACCCGTGGCGGTTGTGGACGACGAAGTCCGTCAGTTGATCGATGACATGTTTGAAACCATGTACGAGGCGCCAGGTATCGGCCTGGCCGCGACCCAGGTCAACGTGCACAAACGCATCGTGGTCATGGATCTGAGCGAAGACCGCAGCGAACCGATGGTGTTTATCAACCCCGAGTTCGAGATCCTGTCCGACGAGATGGGCCAATACCAGGAAGGCTGCCTGTCGGTACCGGGTTACTACGAGAACGTTGATCGCCCGCAGCGCGTCAAGATCAAGGCGCTGGACCGTGACGGCAAACCTTTCGAAATGATCGCCGAAGGCCTGTTGGCGGTGTGCATTCAGCATGAGTGCGACCACCTCAACGGCAAGCTCTTCGTCGATTACCTGTCTACGCTCAAGCGTGACCGGATCAAGAAGAAACTGGAAAAACTGCACCGCCAGAACGCTTGATCGGCATAAAACGCACAACACTCCCGAACTGGCAGGGACCCGATGTGGGAGCGGGCTTGCTCGCGATCGGGCCAACACGGTTCTGCTGATACACCGGGTAGCCCTCATCGCGAGCAAGCCCGCTCCCACATGAAAATGAGCCAGCCGGTCCGTTCGCTGGCTCATTGCCGTCAGTTCCCGCGCCCCCCTATTCCAAGTGAGTATTCCATGACTGAGCCACTGCGCATCGTCTTTGCCGGCACCCCAGAATTCGCCGCCGAACACCTCAAGGCACTGCTAGACACGCCTTACGAGATCGTCGCGGTCTACACCCAGCCGGACCGTCCGGCAGGGCGCGGGCAAAAGCTGATGCCAAGCCCGGTCAAACAGCTGGCGCTGGAGCACAACATCACAGTGATGCAGCCACCCACCCTGCGTGCCCCTGAGGCCCAGGCCGAACTGGCTGCACTCAAGCCGGACCTGCTGGTGGTGGTGGCCTACGGCCTGATCCTTCCGCAAGTGGTGCTGGATATTCCGCGCCTGGGCTGCATCAACAGCCACGCCTCCTTGCTGCCACGCTGGCGCGGAGCAGCGCCGATCCAGCGCGCCATCGAAGCCGGCGACAGTGAAAGCGGAGTGACCGTAATGCGTATGGAGGCGGGTCTGGACACCGGCCCCATGCTGCTCAAGTCCGTGACCGCAATCACCGCCGATGACACCGGCGGCAGCCTGCACGACCGCCTGGCCGAACTGGGCCCACCGGCCGTGATCCAGGCCATTGCCGGTCTGGCGGCGGGGACGCTGCAAGGTGAAGTCCAGGATGACAGCCTGGCGACCTACGCCCACAAGTTGAACAAGGACGAAGCGCGCATCGACTGGAGCCGCCCGGCCGTTGAGCTGGAGCGCCTGATCCGCGCCTTCAACCCGTGGCCGATCTGCCACAGCACGCTCAATGGCGAAGCCCTCAAAGTACTGGCCGCAAACCTGGCTGACGCTCAAGGTGCACCGGGACAGATTCTCGCCGCCAGCAAGGACGGCCTGATCGTGGGTTGCGGTGAAGGCGCCTTGTGCCTCACACGCCTGCAATTGCCTGGTGGCAAAGCGCTGAACTTCAGTGATTTTTTCAACAGCCGCCGTGAGAAATTCGCCGTCGGTACAGTTTTGGGTGCCGCACAATGAATCCTCGTCTGGCCGCCGCCAAAGCCCTGACTGCCGTGCTCAACGGCAAGGCATCGCTCAACAGTTCGTTGCCGCTGCAACTGGACAAGGTTGAGGTACGTGACCGCGGTCTGACCCAGGATCTGGCCTTCGGCACCGCGCGCTGGCAGCCACGTCTGTCGGCGCTGGCCAACAAGCTGCTGCAAAAACCGTTCAAGGCCGCCGACGCTGACGTCGAGGCATTGCTGCTGGTCGGTTTGTATCAACTGCTCTACACCCGCATTCCGGCCCACGCCGCCATCGGCGAAACCGTAGGTTGCGCCGACAAACTGAAAAAGCCGTGGGCCAAAGCCCTGCTTAACGCCGTACTGCGCAACGCACAGCGAGAAAGCGACGCCTTACTGGCTGAGCTGGAACGTGACCCGGTGGTGCGTACTGCGCACCCACGCTGGCTGCAAAAATCCCTGAAGGCTTTTTGGCCTGAGCAATGGGAAGCCATCTGTGCAGCCAACAATGCGCACCCGCCGATGATCTTGCGGGTCAACCGTCGCTATCACAGTCGTGATGCGTAT
Organism: Pseudomonas sp. FSL R10-2964; assembly: GCF_009600035.1. Classification (NCBI taxonomy): domain Bacteria; kingdom Pseudomonadati; phylum Pseudomonadota; class Gammaproteobacteria; order Pseudomonadales; family Pseudomonadaceae; genus Pseudomonas; species Pseudomonas sp. FSL R10-2964. The sequence continues at coordinate 79,170 of NZ_WIWH01000007.1, forward strand.
CTGCAGTTGCTGGTTGAGGCAGGGATCGAAGCTCAACCTTGCACCTTTAGCCAGGACGGCATCGTGCTGGCTGCGGCCTGCGATGTACGCAATCTGCCAGGCTTTGCCGAAGGCTGGATCAGTGTCCAGGACGAAGCCGCCCAGCTGGCTGCCGATTTGCTCGATCTGGCCCCGGGCCAGCGTGTACTCGACGCCTGCTGCGCCCCCGGCGGCAAGACCTGCCACATCCTGGAAGTCGAGCCCAAGCTCGCCGGCGTGGTAGCCGTGGACCTGGAAGCCAAGCGCCTGGTGCGCGTTCGCGAGAACCTTGAACGTCTGGGCCTGAGTGCCGAGTTGATTGCGGCTGACGGCCGCGATACCGCAACCTGGTGGGACGGCAAACCATTCCAGCGCATTTTGCTGGATGCGCCTTGCTCAGCAACGGGTGTAATCCGCCGTCATCCAGACATCAAGCTGACACGCCAACCGGACGACATCGCCGCACTCGCCACCCTGCAAGGCGAACTGCTGGACGCGATGTGGCCAACCCTGGAAGTCGGTGGCATCTTGCTTTACGCCACCTGTTCGACGCTGCCGACCGAAAACACCGAGGTGATCGAAGCGTTTCTGGCCCGGACACCGGGTGCCCGCGAGCTGGATATCGCCGGTCAGTTCGGTATCAAACAACCCCACGGCCGCCAGTTGCTGGCGCAAGAAGGTGGGCATGACGGTTTCTATTACGCCAAACTGATCAAGATCGCTGCCGCACGCAGCTAACGGTTCCAGGAAATGACGGCATGAAAATCATCATCCTCGGCGCAGGCCAGGTCGGCGGTACGCTGGCAGAACATCTGGCCAGCGAAGCCAACGACATCACCGTGGTCGACACCGATGGCGAACGCCTGCGCGACCTGGGTGACCGCCTCGACATCCGCACCGTGCAGGGCCGCGCCTCGCTGCCCAATGTGCTGCGCCAGGCGGGAGCAGATGACGCCGACATGCTGGTGGCCGTGACCAACAGCGACGAGACCAATATGGTCGCGTGCCAGGTGGCCTACACGCTGTTTCACACCCCGACCAAAATCGCCCGTGTACGAGAAGCGGCTTATCTGACACGCGGCGAGGAGTTGTTTGATAACGACGCCATCCCGGTCGACGTGCTGATCAGCCCCGAGCAGGTGGTCACCAACTACATCAAGCGCCTGATCGAACACCCCGGTGCTTTGCAGGTGATCGACTTTGCCGAGGGCAAGGCGCAGTTGGTCGCGGTCAAGGCGTATTACGGTGGCCCGCTGATTGGCCAGCAATTGCGCCAGCTACGCGAGCACATGCCGAATGTGGATACACGAGTCGCGGCGATTTTCCGACGCGATCGACCCATTACCCCCCGTGGCGATACCATCATCGAGGCTGACGACGAAGTATTTTTCATCGCCGCCAGAGCCAATATTCGCGCAGTAATGAGCGAAATGCGCCGCCTTGACGAGAGCTACAAGCGTATTGTCATTGCTGGCGGCGGACAGATCGGCGAGCGCCTGGCCGAGGCCATTGAAAGCCGTTACCAGGTCAAAATCATAGAGATGAATCCTGCACGTTGCCGCTATTTGTCCGACACGCTCGACAGTACAGTTGTGCTGCAAGGTAGCGCCTCGGACCGCGACTTGATGCTCGAAGAGAACATCGCCGATGCCGACGTGTTCCTGGCCCTGACCAACGATGACGAGGCCAATATCATGTCCTCGCTGCTGGCCAAGCGCCTGGGCGCGAAGAAGGTGATGACCATCATCAACAACCCGGCCTATGTGGACCTGATCCAGGGTGGCGAAATCGATATCGCCATCAGTCCGCAGCTGGCCACCATCGGCACCTTGCTGGCCCACGTACGCCGTGGCGATATCGTCAGTGTGCACTCACTGCGCCGCGGTGCGGCGGAGGCCATCGAAGCCATCGCCCACGGTGACTCCAAGTCGAGCAAGGTGATTGGCCGCAGCATCGGTGAAATCAACTTGCCACCGGGGACCACGATTGGCGCGATCATTCGCGACGAAGAAGTGCTGATCGCCCACGACTCTACCGTCATCAATGCCGGCGACCATGTGATCCTGTTCCTTGTGGATAAAAAGCATATTCGCGACGTAGAGAAGCTGTTTCATGTGGGCTTGAGTTTTTTCTAAGGAGTCAGGGATGCTGGAATCACTGGAAAAGATGCTCGCCAAGCGTGTGGATAACTCATTGCTGCGCTTTGGCCTGGGCAAGGGCTATCTGGACCTTGGGGATAACTTGAAAGCGGCGGAGCATCTGCAGCGTTGCGTCGGCGTTGACCCCAAGTATTCGGCGGCCTGGAAGCTGCTGGGCAAGGCGCAGCTGGCGGCGGGGGATCGTGCGGCAGCGCGGGCGGCATGGGAGCAGGGGATTGCAGCGGCTCAGGCCCATGGCGACAAGCAGGCCGAGAAAGAAATGACGGTGTTTTTGAAGAAGCTGGATAAGTCGCAGTAATTCATCCAGCTTCATATTGGGAACTTGATGTGGGAGCGAGCCTGCTCGCGAAGATCGTTAGATAATCGCGGCGCTTGTGAAACCTTCGCGAGCAGGCTCGCTCCCACGGGATGCATGTTTGGTCAGTACCAGCGCGCCTCACCCGGCGGACGCTTCTTGAAGCGCTTCATGCTCCACATGTACTGGCTCGGGTACGCCCGCACATACTTCTCGACCACCTTGCTCATGGCCGCGCACGAGGTCGCCGTATCGGTGCTGTACATCTCTTCGGGCGCCGCTTCCAGAATCACTTTGAAACCCGAACCGTCGGGCAGGCGCAATGCGTGGAGGAACACGCCCACCGCTTTGCCGCCCGCCAGCATATTGGGCACAAACTTGCTGGTCAGGGCCATCGTGCCGAGGAACGGCACAAAAATACCGGCTGACTCAGCGGGCTCCGGATCTGCCGGAATGCCCACCTGACCACCTTTGCGCACCTCCTTGATCACGCTCAGGATGCCTTCTTTGGTCGATGCCGCCACGCGGTTGCCCAGTTGAACGCGTTGCTTTTGCAGCAATTCATCCACAGCCTTGAGCTTGGGCGGGCGGTAAAAAATGATCGGCTTGCACTGGCTGCAATAGAAGTGGTTGAGCACTTCCCAGTTGCCCAGATGGCTGGTGATGCCTACCACGCCCTTGCCTGAGGCCAGGGCGTCCTTGAGCACGTCCAGACCTTCGACTTCACGCACCAGGTCAATCGAACGCTGGGCCGGCCAGATCCAGGCGCACGCGCTCTCGGTCAGGCTTTTACCGATGTCCTTGAGGCTCTGGCCCACGAGTTGCTCACGGGCGACCGGGTCCATTTCGGGGAAGCATTTGGCCAGGTTGATCCGCACCACATCGCGCGAACGATTAGGCAGTTTCCACATCAACCAGCCAATGGCCGAGCCCACGCGTTGCACCGCGCTCCACGGGAGCATGGCAAACAATCGCAAAGCCCCGACCAGCAAGGCGCCTTTAAACTTTTCCACAGAATAATCTCTCGAAAGCACTCGTAGCAGCTGCCGAAGGCTGCGTCCGATTGCGAAGCAATCGTAAATGCTGAGTGCTTGATTTTACTGACACATCGCAGGTCCTGACTTCACGACGGCTGCGCCGCCGGACGCAGCCTTCGGCAGCTGCTACGGGTTATGCGTGTGGCGAAAAAAGACATTCTAACCGCCGTTGGCCAGTTCCGCGTAACGGTCGCAATACGTGGCATGGTCCATAACCATGCCGCTGGCCTGCATAAAGGCGTAGCAAATGGTCGGGCCGACGAACGTAAAACCGGCTTTTTTCAGGCCTTTGCTCATGGCTTCGGCCTCTGGCGTCACCGCAGGGAATTCATGGCGTTCAGTAAAGTGGTTGATCTTCGGTTTACCACCCACAAACGACCATAAAAACTCCACCGGGTTGTCCAGAGCCAGCCAGGCCCGGGCATTGCGTCGTGCTCCGGCCACCTTGAGACGGTTGCGGATAATCCCCGGATCCTGCAACAAAACCTCGATTTCAGCGTCCGTCATAACTGCCAGACGCTGCACATCAAAGCCAAACATGACCTTGCGATAGTGCTCGCGCTTCTTCAAAACCGTGATCCATGACAAACCTGCCTGGAACCCTTCGAGCAATAACAACTCGAACAGCCCATGCGCATCGCGCAACGGCACGCCCCACTCTTGATCGTGATAAGCGGCATACAGCGGATCTTCTGAACACCAGAAGCAACGTGGCATATAGGCTCCAGGGGGTGGAGGGGCGACCGAATCGGGTATACTCCCGCTCTTTAAATCGCAGCCCAAGAAACAGGTGAATTTGTGAGCCAGCCTACGCCAGCAGTGCGTACCTTCCAAGACTTGATCCTCGCCCTCCAGCAATACTGGGCCGAGCAAGGTTGTGTGGTGCTTCAGCCCTACGATATGGAAGTGGGCGCCGGCACATTCCATACCGCCACGTTTTTGCGCTCTCTGGGCCCGGAAACCTGGAACGCCGCTTATGTGCAGCCCAGTCGTCGTCCGACTGACGGCCGCTACGGCGAAAACCCGAACCGTTTGCAGCACTACTACCAGTTCCAGGTGGTTTTGAAGCCAAACCCGCCAAACTTCCAGGAGCTGTACCTGGGTTCGCTGAAACATATCGGCCTGGACCCACTGGTTCACGATATCCGTTTCGTAGAAGACAACTGGGAATCGCCAACACTGGGCGCCTGGGGTCTGGGCTGGGAAATCTGGCTCAACGGTATGGAAGTCACCCAGTTCACCTACTTCCAGCAAGTAGGCGGCATTGAGTGCTACCCGGTTACCGGCGAAATCACCTACGGCCTTGAGCGTTTGGCTATGTACCTGCAGGGCGTGGATTCTGTCTACGACCTGGTATGGACTGACGGCCCCTTCGGCAAAGTGACCTACGGCGACGTGTTCCATCAGAACGAAGTCGAGCAGTCGACTTACAACTTCGAACACGCCAACGTCGACAAACTGTTCGAACTGTTCGATTTCTATGAAAGCGAAGCCAAGCGCCTGATCGAACTCGACCAGCCTTTGCCGTTGCCAAGCTACGAAATGGTGCTCAAGGCATCCCACACGTTCAACCTGCTGGATGCCCGCCGCGCCATTTCCGTGACCGCGCGTCAGCAATACATCCTGCGTGTGCGTACCCTGGCGCGTTCGGTGGCTCAGGCCTACCTTGAAGCTCGCGCCAAGCTGGGCTTCCCGATGGCTCCGCCGGATTTACGTGATGAAGTGTTGGCTAAGTTGGAGGCAGCACAATGAGTGCTCAAGATTTTCTGGTTGAACTGGGCACTGAAGAACTGCCACCGAAAGCCCTCAATACCCTGGCTGATGCATTTCTCGCCGGGATTGAAAAAGGCCTGCAAACAGCCGGTCTGAAATTCAGCGCGAAAAAAGTCTACGCCGCACCGCGCCGCCTGGCCGTTCTGCTGACCCAGCTGGAAACCCAGCAGCCTGACCGCAGCATCAATATCGACGGCCCGCCACGTCAAGCTGCTTTCGATGCCGAAGGCAACCCGACCCAGGCAGCCCTTGGCTTTGCCAAAAAATGCGGTGTTGAGCTGAGCGAAATCGACCAGAGCGGCCCAAAACTGCGTTTCAGCCAGGTGATCGTCGGCAAGCCGACCGCCAGCCTGCTGCCGACCATCGTTGAAGACTCGCTCAATGACTTGCCGATCCCCAAGCGTATGCGCTGGGGCGCGCGCAAGGTCGAGTTCGTACGTCCAACCCAGTGGCTGGTCATGCTGCTGGGCGACGAGGTCATCGATTGCACGATCCTTGCGCAAAAAGCCGGTCGTGAGTCCCGTGGCCACCGCTTCCATCACCCGGAAAACGTGCGCATCAGCGCCCCGGCCAACTACGCCGAAGACCTGCGCAAAGCCTACGTGCTGGCCGATTTCTTTGAGCGTCGCGAGCTGATTTCCAAGCGTGTGGCCGAGCTGGCGACGATGCAGGAAGGCAGCGCTATCGTGCCGCCTGCCCTGCTCGACGAAGTGACCGCGCTGGTTGAATGGCCGGTGCCGCTGGTGTGCTCGTTTGAAGAGCGCTTCCTGGACGTCCCGCAAGAAGCCCTGATCACCACCATGCAGGACAACCAGAAGTACTTCTGCCTGCTGGACGTCGATGGCAAATTGCTCCCGCGCTTTATTACCGTGGCCAACATCGAGAGCAAAGACCCGCAGCAGATCATCTCGGGTAACGAGAAAGTGGTTCGCCCGCGCCTGACCGATGCCGAGTTCTTCTTCAAGCAAGACAAGAAGCAAAAACTCGAGAGCTTCAACCTGCGCCTGCAAAACGTGGTATTCCAGGCCCAACTGGGCAGTGTTTACGACAAGGCTGAGCGTGTTTCGAAACTGGCGGCATTCATTGCCCCGCGCATTGGGGGTGACGCACCGCGTGCCGCCCGTGCCGGTTTGCTGTCCAAGTGCGACCTGGCCACCGAAATGGTCGGCGAGTTCCCGGAGATGCAAGGCATTGCCGGTTACTACTACGCGCTGAATGACGGCGAGCCTGAAGACGTCGCCCTGGCGTTGAACGAGCAGTACATGCCGCGTGGTGCTGGCGCCGAGTTGCCGAGCACCCTGACCGGTGCTGCAGTGGCCATCGCCGACAAGCTCGACACCCTGGTGGGTATTTTCGGCATTGGCATGTTGCCTACAGGCAGCAAAGACCCGTACGCACTGCGTCGTGCAGCGCTGGGTATCCTGCGCATCCTGATCGACAAGAAACTCGACCTCGACCTGACTGAAGCAGTGAAATTCGCTGTCAGCGCTTTCGGGGCCAAGATCAAGTCGGCCGGTCTGGCAGATCAGGTTCTGGAATTCATCTTCGACCGCCTGCGTGCGCGTTACGAAGACGAAGGCGTGGACGTGGCCACTTACCTGTCGGTACGTGCCCTCAACCCAACGTCGGCGCTGGACTTCGATCAGCGCGTGCAAGCCGTACAAGCGTTCCGCCAGTTGCCGGAAGCCGCTGCACTGGCCGCCGTGAACAAACGCGTTTCGAACCTGCTGAGCAAGGTTGAAGGCACGGTTTCGACCCACGTTGAAGCCCGCTATTTCGACAATGCTTGTGAGTTCTCGCTGTTCTCGGCCATCCAGAAGGCCGACGAGGCCGTACAACCAATGGCTGCTGCCCGTCAGTACAACGAAGCCCTGACCCGTCTGGCCTCGTTGCGCGAGCCGGTGGATGCGTTCTTCGAAGCGGTGATGATCAACGCAGAAGACCCGAGCGTGCGGGCTAACCGCTACGCCTTGCTGGCCCGTCTGCGTGGCCTGTTCCTGGGTGTTGCCGATATTTCACTGCTGGGCTGAGGGGTTGCCGTTGAAACTGCTGATTCTCGATCGGGACGGAGTAATCAATTACGACTCCGACGCTTACATCAAGTCAGTCGAGGAGTGGCAACCACTGCCCGGCGCGATCGAGGCCATTGCGCAGTTGAGCAAGGCCGGCTGGACAGTCGCCATCGCGACCAACCAGTCCGGCATTGCCCGCGGCTACTATGATGTTGCCACGCTGGACGCCATGCACGCCCGCTTGCGGGCGCTGGTGGCAGAGCAGGGTGGCGAGGTCGGATTGATTGTCTATTGCCCACACGGACCTGACGCGGGCTGCGCTTGCCGTAAGCCCAAACCTGGCATGTTGCAAACGATTGCCAACCATTACGGCGTTGATTTGGCCCAATGTTGGTTCGTCGGTGACAGTTTGGGTGACTTGCAGGCTGCGCAAGCCGTCGATTCTCAGCCAGTTTTGGTAAAAACCGGAAAGGGCCTACAGACATTGGCCAAAGAGTTACCGGTTAATACTCTAGTATTTGACGATCTGGCGGCAGTCGCCGCAGAACTTATCCACAAATAAAGCATGTTCGAACACTGGCCTGCACGTTATGCGCTGGCCTGTTCCCTTATGCTTTATCCGCAACGGTAAAAGCCGCTATGTCGATACTGCAGGCCATCAGAACCTTCTTCTTTTACCTGCTGCTGGGCACCAGCTCTCTGCTGTGGTGCTCGCTGAGCTTTTTTGTCGCTCCGTTTTTGCCGTTCCGTGCGCGCTATCGGTTTATCAATGTTTACTGGTGCCGCTGCGCGCTGTGGCTGACACGGGTGTTCTTGAAAATTGACGTTCGGGTTACGGGCGCAGAAAACATCCCGCAACGACCGTGCGTGATTCTGGCCAACCACCAAAGTACCTGGGAGACGTTTTTTCTCTCGGCCTACTTTCAGCCGTTGAGCCAGGTACTCAAACGCGAATTGCTGTATGTGCCGTTTTTTGGCTGGGCGATGGCGATGCTGCGCCCGATTGCCATCGACCGTGACAACCCCAAGGCTGCGCTCAAGCACATTGCAAAAAAGGGTGATGAGCTGCTCAAGGACAACATTTGGGTGCTGATCTTCCCGGAAGGCACCCGCGTGCCGTTTGGCCAGGTGGGAAAATTTTCCCGGGGAGGCACGGCTCTGGCGGTCAACGCCGAACTACCGGTACTGCCGATTGCCCACAACGCGGGCAAGTTCTGGCCCAAGACGGGCTGGGCGAAAAAGGCTGGCACCATCGAACTGGTCATCGGTGAACCGATGTACGCCAACGGCAGCGGTCCACGGGCCATTGCCGAGCTGAACGACCGGGTACAGGCCTGGAACGAGCAGGCTCAGCGCGACATGGGTTCGTTGCCTCCTATAGCTAAACCTTCTGAAACGATTGTGAACTAAGCAAATTGTGGATAACTTGTGCACAAGTTTTCTTTTTTTGTGAAAAAGCAGACGTAAGCCTATGATTTTGATGCTTATTTCAGACTGTAAGTTTTCACCTAAATACGTGCATAAGTTTTTCTAAGCGCAAAAAAAACCGGCTTATATCAGCCGGTTTTTTTGTGTCTGGCAGCCCGCTCAGGGGCTGACATTAGACCTTGTCGATATTCACATTCCTCGTTTCCTTGAGGCACAGCATGCCCACCACCAGGCTGACCCCGGTGATCACCACCGGGTACCACAGGCCATAGAAGATATCCCCGGTGTAGACCACCAGTGCAAACGACACGGTGGGCAGAAAACCACCGAACCAGCCGTTGCCGATATGGTAGGGCAGGGACATTGAGGTGTAGCGGATGCGAGTCGGGAACAGCTCTACCATCACGGCTGCCAGTGGGCCGTAGGTCATGGTGGCAATGAGTGTCAGTAGTACCATCACCAGTACAACCATTGGCTGGTTGACCGCGCCTGGATCAGCCTTGGCCGGGTAACCCGCTTCGGTTATCGCTGCGCGCATGGCCGCTTCGTCAAAACCGCTGATTTTCTGTTCACCTACCGACACTTGAACTTCAGCGCCCGGTGCAGCCGACTGTGAGGTATACGGCAAGCCCTGCTTCACCAGGAAGGTTTTAACCTTGTCGCACGGGCTGTCAAAACGTGCCTTGCCTACCGGGTCAAACTGGAAGGTGCAGGTGCCCGGGTCGGCCATGACCACAATCGGTGATTGACGGCTGGCGGTATCAATCTGCGGGTTGGCGTAATGGCTCAATGCTTTGAACAGCGGAAAGTACAGGACTGTGGCCAATAACAGGCCAAGCATCAGGATCGGCTTGCGCCCCACACGGTCAGACAGCCAGCCGAAGAATATAAAGAACGGTGCCCCGATTACTACGCTGATAATCAGTAAGAGATTGGCCTGGGCCGGGTCCATCTTGAGCATCTGTGTCAGGAAAAACAGCACATAGAACTGCGCGGTATAGAAGGTTACCGCCTGGCCAGCGTTGATACCGAACAGGGCAATCAGCACGATCTTGAGGTTTTCCCATTTACCGAACGATTCGCGGATCGGCGACTTGCTGGTTTTACCTTCGGCTTTCATTTTCACGAACGCTGGCGACTCGTGCATGCTCATGCGAATCCAGGTCGAGATGCCCAGCAGCACGATGGACAGCAGAAACGGCAGGCGCCAGCCCCAGACTTCAAACTGGTCACCGGTCAGGTACCGGCAACTCAGCACCACCAGCAGCGACAACAACAAACCCAAGGTGGCAGTCGATTGAATCCAGCTGGTGTTGAAGCCACGCTTGCCCGGTGCGGCGTGTTCAGCCACGTAAGTGGCTGCACCGCCGTATTCACCGCCCAGCGCCAGCCCCTGGAGCATGCGCAATACCACGAGCATGATCGGGGCAGCGATACCGATGCTGGCGTAGGTCGGCAACAGGCCGACAGCGAAGGTCGATAAACCCATCAAGATGATGGTCATGAGGAAGGTGTATTTACGCCCGATCATGTCACCCAATCGACCGAACACCAGTGCCCCGAAGGGTCTCACCAAAAAGCCTGCGGCGAAGGCCATCAAGGCAAAAATAAACGCCGTGGTGTCGTTGACCCCAGCAAAGAACTGCTTGCTGAGCACGGTGGCCAAAGCGCCATACAAGAAAAAGTCATACCACTCGAAAACGGTCCCGAGGGATGACGCAAAAATGATCTTGCGCTCTTCGCGCCCGGTCGTTCCTTTGACGGTAGCCGCCTGTTGTGCAAGTGCGTCTGACATGTGCAAAGTCCTCGGCCCTATGGGCCACAGTGATTATTGTTGTTGTCCACTGCCGGTTCCGGATGACTGCGCCCGAAACCACGATCGCCTTCAGGCGACCGGTATAGCTGCCGTGCGGTTAACGCCTGCTGTGTACTGCGGTGTTTCAAGCGAAGCCTGCAAAATCAGCTGCGCGGCTTTTTCGCCAATCATCAGGGTCGGAGAACAGGTATTACCCGACACGATGCTGGGCATGATCGAAGCGTCTGCCACCCTCAAACCCGGTACCCCATGAACGCGCAATTGGGCATCGACCACTGCCTCGGCGTCCTGGCCCATGCGGCAAGTGCCCACGGGGTGAAAAATCGTCGTACCAATACGGGCAGCTGCGTCGTACAGCTCTTGTTCGGTCTGCAAGTCCTTGCCTGGCAGATATTCCTCAGGGGTAAAGGCCTGCAGAGCTGCGCTGGCCACGATACGCCGAGTCAGGCGTATGGCATCGGCTGCTACCTTGAGATCATCAGGGTGGCTCAGGTAATTGGGGTCGATCAGCGGTGCGTCATCCGGGTTTGCCGAACGGATATCCACGCGCCCCCGGCTTTTTGGTCGCAAGTTGCACACCGAGGCGGTAAAGGCCGGGAAGGTGTGCAGCGGCTCGCCAAAACGCTCAAGGGACAGCGGCTGGACGTGGTATTGCAAGTTGGCAGATAACTGATCAGGGTCGGATTTGACGAACGCCCCCAGCTGACTGGGGGCCATCGCCAAAGGACCACTGCGGTCGTAGGCATATCGCAGGCCCATGCCGACTTTACCCCACACGCTATTGGCGACCTGGTTGAGGGTTCGGGCCTTGGTCAGTTTGAAGATCAAGCGTAACTGCAAGTGGTCCTGCAAATTCCCCCCCACCCCGGGCAGCTCATGCAGCACAGTTATCCCCAGGCTTTCGAGCAAAGGCCGCGGGCCAATACCCGAGCGCTGCAAAATGCCAGGAGAGCCAATCGAACCGGCGCAAAGGATAATCTCGCAACCGGCCGTGAAGGTATGCTGTGCGCCTTGCCAGCGCGCACTGACCTGGGTGGCCCGGCCGTTTTCAAGCAGCACTTTGTCGACTTGCACGTCGGTCAAAACCGTCAGGTTGGGGCGCTTGAGTATTGGCCGCAGAAAAGCCTTTGAGGCATTCCAGCGCACACCGGAGCGCTGGTTGACTTGAAAGTATCCACAGCCCTGGTTATCGCCACCGTTGAAATCGCTGACGCTGGCAATTCCGCTTTGCGCGGCGGCGTCACGAAACGCGTCGAGAATCGGCCATGAATAGCGCTGCTGCTCAACCCGCCACTCACCTTCACTGCCATGCAGCTCAGAATTGCCGGCAAAGTGCTTTTCGCTGCGTTTGAACAATGGCAATACGTCATCCCAGCCCCAGCCCGAATTGCCCAACTCGGCCCAGCGGTTGTAATCACCCGCCTGGCCGCGCATATAAATCATGCCGTTGATGGACGAGCTGCCGCCCAAGACCTTACCCCGTGGGTAGCTCAGGCTGCGACCTTGCAAACCGGCCTGGGTTTCGGTCTTGAAACACCAGTCGGTGCGCGGGTTACCGATGCAATACAGGTAACCCACAGGAATATGGATCCACGGGTAGTTATCTTGCCCGCCCGCTTCGAGCAGCAACACGTTGTGGCGAGGATCGGCAGACAGCCGATTGGCCAGCACTGAACCTGCAGGCCCGGCACCCACGATGATGTAGTCGTACACCTTGTTGGCTGATGGCATGTATCACCTCGCGCCTTTTATTTATTGTTCTTGTCCTACACCATCCTATTGATTATTTTCGTGTTGCAAACGCGAGATTTCACCCATGGCTTGTGCGTTTTTGCACAGTCATCCGTAAGCCACATCTGATGTAGCGCTCTGGGGGGTTGATCATGTTCGACTGGAATGACATGCGGTACTTCCTGGAGTTGCAGCGCAGCGGACGTTTACTCACCGCCGCCAAGCGCCTGAACACCACCCATAGCACCGTTGCCCGGCATATTGAGAGCATCGAGCAACACTTGGGCGCGGCTTTATTTGTGCAATATGCCCAGGGGTACGAACTGACCCCGGCCGGGCAAGCCTTGCTCAAACATGCCGAAGCGATGGAAAACGTCGCACTGCTGGCCCAGGAAGAAATCAATCAGTCCCTCACCCCCTTAGGCAAAATCCGTCTGGGTGTCACCGAGGGCATTGGCATCATGTTTATCACCTCGCGACTACGGGGTTTATTTGAGCGTTATCCAGGTCTGGAAGTGGAACTGGTCGCAGTACCGCGCTTCGTCAGCATCCTCAACCGCGAAGCAGAAATCAGTATTCATCTGGACCGTCCCAACGCCGACCTGTTGATAACTCGCAAACTCACTGACTACCGGCTCGCGCTCTATGCCAGCCGCCTTTATCTGGACAAGGCGCCGCCTCTGAACAGCCGCGACGATCTGGCCAACCACTACTGGATCGGCTACGTCGACGACCTGTTGTTCAGTCAGGAACTGCTGTTCCTCAATACCTTCTGCCGCACCCCGACCGTGACCTTTCGCAGCACCAGCGTCATTGCCCAGCAACAAGCCGCTCGTGCCGGGCTGGGTATCGCCGTATTGCCCAACTACATGGCCGCTGACGACCCCGACCTGGTGCGTGTATTGCCGGGCGAGTCTGTGCAACGCAGTTACTGGATCAGCACCCGCCGTGAACTGCACAAATCCGTAAGGTTGAGGGTGGTGTGGGATTTTTTACTGGAGTTGTGCCGCGAGGAGAGGGCGGTGCTGCTGGCGCCATAGTCATTTTTTAGCCATTAAAAAAGGCCAACGCTGAGCGTTGGCCTTTTTGGGTACTGCGGGTCAAAACAGGATCAGAAATCCAGGTTGGACACTGCCAGTGCGTTGCTCTCGATGAATTCACGACGTGGTTCTACAGCATCGCCCATCAAGGTGTTGAAGATCTGATCGGCGCCGATCGCGTCTTCGATGGTGACTTTCAGCATGCGACGCACGCTTGGGTCCATCGTGGTTTCCCAGAGCTGATCCGGGTTCATTTCACCCAGTCCTTTGTAGCGCTGGATGGTGTGACGCTTGGTGCTTTCAGCCATCAACCAGTCCAGTGCTTCCTTGAACTCGGTCACTTGCTTGCGACGTTCGCCACGCTGGATATAGGCGCCTTCATCCAGCAGGGTGCTCAGTTGAGCGCCCAGGGTCACAACGGTTTTGTAATCGTTGCTGCCGAAGAAGTCGCGGTTGAAGGTGATGAACGTCGAGTGGCCGTGGGAGATCAGTTCGACCTCTGGCAACCAGACATTACGCTCACGGTCTTCACGCAGGCTGGCTTTGTAGACCAGGCCCGATTTCTCAACCAGACGCAGACGCTCTTCAAACTTGGCCATCCAGTCCTGCATGGCAGCGTGGTCACCCAACTGCTCAAGGCTTACAGCCGGCAGGTAGATGAAGTGCTCGGTCAGCTCCTGAGGGTACAGGCGCGACAAACGCTTGAGGGTCTTCATCACCATGCGGAAGTCGTACACCAGACGCTCCAGTGCCTCACCGGAGATGCCAGGAGCATCTTCGTTCAGGTGCAGGCTGGCATCTTCAAGAGCCGACTGGGTCATGTACTCTTCCATGGCCTCGTCGTCTTTGATGTACTGCTCTTGCTTGCCCTTTTTCACTTTGTACAACGGTGGCTGGGCGATGTAGATGTAGCCACGCTCGATCAGCTCCGGCAACTGACGGAAGAAGAAGGTCAGCAGCAGGGTACGGATGTGCGAACCGTCAACGTCAGCATCGGTCATGATGATGATGTTGTGATAGCGCAGTTTGTCGATGTTGTACTCTTCGCGGCCGATGCCACAGCCCAGCGCAGTGATCAAGGTGCCGACTTCTTGCGAAGAGATCATCTTGTCAAAACGGGCTTTCTCGACGTTGAGGATTTTACCTTTCAACGGCAGGATGGCTTGGGTACGACGGTTGCGACCCTGCTTGGCGGAGCCGCCAGCAGAGTCACCTTCCACCAGGTACAGTTCGGACAGAGCAGGGTCTTTTTCCTGGCAGTCAGCCAGCTTGCCCGGCAAGCCCGCGATGTCCAACGCGCCTTTACGACGGGTCATCTCACGGGCTTTACGTGCAGCTTCACGAGCACGGGCTGCGTCGATCATCTTGCCGACAATCAACTTGGCTTCGTTCGGGTGTTCCAGCAGGAAGTCGGAGAAGAACTTGCCCATTTCCTGTTCAACAGCGGTCTTCACTTCGGAAGACACCAGCTTGTCTTTAGTCTGCGAGCTGAACTTTGGATCCGGCACTTTCACCGAGATGATCGCGGTCAAGCCTTCACGGGCGTCATCACCGGTGGTGGCGACCTTGTGCTTCTTGGCCAGGCCTTCAGCTTCGATGTACGTGTTGAGGTTACGCGTCAGGGCAGAGCGGAAGCCCACCAAGTGCGTGCCACCATCACGCTGTGGAATGTTGTTGGTGAAGCACAACAGGTTCTCGTTGAAGCTGTCGTTCCACTGCAGGGCGATTTCTACGCCGATGCCGTCTTCACGCTGAACATTGAAGTGGAACACCTGGTTCACAGGGTTCTTGTTGGTGTTCAGGTAATCAACGAATGCACGCAGGCCACCTTCGTACTTGAACAGCTCCTCCTTGCCGCTGCGCTCGTCCTTGAGGACGATACCCACACCGGAGTTCAGGAAGGACAGTTCACGAATCCGCTTGGCGAGGATGTCCCAGCTAAAGTGGATATTCTTGAAGGTTTCAGCCGAAGGCTTGAAGTGGATCTGCGTACCCGTGGTTTCGCTTTCACCCACAATAGCCATAGGCGCCTGAGGAACACCGTGGACGTAGGTCTGTTCCCAGATCTTGCCGCTGCGGCGTACAGTCAGGACCAGCAGTTCGGACAGGGCGTTTACCACCGAAACACCTACACCGTGCAAGCCGCCGGATACTTTGTAGGAGTTGTCATCGAACTTACCGCCGGCGTGCAGCACGGTCATGATGACCTCGGCTGCAGATACGCCTTCTTCTTTATGCACGTCAACCGGAATACCGCGGCCGTTATCGCGCACGGTGATGGACTCGTCCGGGTGGATCGTGATGGTGATGTCGTCGCAATGGCCAGCCAGCGCTTCGTCGATGGAGTTGTCGACTACTTCGAACACCATGTGGTGCAGACCGCTGCCATCGTCAGTATCACCAATGTACATACCGGGACGTTTGCGTACGGCATCAAGGCCTTTCAGCACTTTAATGCTCGTTGAGTCGTACGTGTTTTCTTCGCTCAATGCCTTCACTCCCGATGGTCGTGGGTCTGGGTGATACAGCCCTGTTCCACGTGGAACAGGGCAACTGGCGTTTCCGTCTGCCAGCCTTCCCTCAATAATTCGTGGTCTACACAGGTAATGAATACCTGGCAGCGTAAGTCTTCCAACAAGCGACACAGTGCGTTGCGATGCTGCTCGTCCAGTTCGGACGGCAAGTCATCCACCAGATAAATACATTGGCCTCGCCGGGCCTGGCTGACCAAGTGCCCCTGAGCGATGCGCAGCGCGCAGACCACCAACTTCTGCTGCCCCCGCGACAAAATATCTGCGGCGTTATTTGCACCCAGCTTGAGGCGCAAATCAGCACGTTGTGGCCCCGCCTGGGTATGCCCCATTTGCTGGTCCCGGTGGACAGACGCGGCGAGTACAGCACTCAGCTCACGGTCTTTATCCCAACCACGGTAATAGCTCAGCGTTAACCCCTGGAGATCCAGCAGCTCGCTCAGGGTCTGCTCAAAGACTGGTTTCAAGGCTTTGATGTAGGCGCGGCGGTATTCATCAATTTCAGCACTGGCCAGGCACAGTTCCCGGTCCCAGGCCGCTTGTGAAACGGCGTCGAGTGTACCATGCCGCAGCCATGAGTTCCGCTGCCGCAGGGCCTTCTGTAGCCGCTGCCAGGTCGACATGAACCGCGGTTCAACATGGAACACGCCCCAGTCGAGAAATTGCCTGCGGATCTTTGGGGCCCCTTCAAGAAGTCGGAAGCTGTCCGGGTTGATCAATTGCAGCGGAAGTATCTCGGCCAATTGCGCAGCACTGCGCGCATTCTGGCCGTCGATACGAATCTGGAACTCCCCCTGACGATCCCGCGAGACACCCAGTGCACTGTGTCCGCCTTCTGCCAGTTCTACCTGACCAAAAACTGTACAGCTCTGCTGCTCATGCTGGATAACGGGGTTCAGCCGCACACTGCGAAACGACCGCGCCAACCCTAGCAGGTGGATAGCTTCCAGCACGCTGGTTTTGCCGCTGCCGTTGGCGCCGTACAGAATATTGATGCGGGGGGAGGGGGAGAAGGTCACCGGGTGCAGGTTACGCACCGCGGTGACTGTGACACGACTGAGGGACATCTAGCGTGGGCTGTGCATAAGTTACAGGCGCATCGGCATGACAACGTAGGCCGAGTCGTCGTTGTCCGACTCCTGGACCAGGGCGCTGCTGTTGGAGTCCGACAGGATCAGACGCACTTGTTCAGTGGTCATGACGCCCAGTACGTCCAGCAGGTAGCTCACGTTGAAGCCGATCTCCAGGGAGCCGCCGTTGTAATCAACGCCAACTTCTTCTTCCGCTTCTTCCTGCTCCGGGTTATTGGCCTGGATCTTCAGCTGGCCATTGGCCAGTTGAAGGCGAATACCGCGGTACTTTTCGTTGGACAGGATCGCGGTACGACTGAACGCTTCACGCAGTGCCTGACGGTCACCGATCACCACCTTGTCACCGCCTTTAGGCAGAACGCGCTCGTAGTCCGGGAACTTTCCGTCTACCAGCTTGGAGGTAAAGGTGAATTCGCCGGTGGTCGCACGGATGTGGTGTGCACCCAGAACGATGCTCACTTCGCCGTCTGGCTCGGTCAGCAGGCGCGCCAGCTCGAGGATACCCTTGCGCGGTACGATCACCTGGTGACGGTCTGGTTGGCCGATATCGGCTTTCATCGAGCACATGGCCAAACGGTGACCGTCGGTAGCTACGGCACGGATGATCCCGGCCGACACTTCCAACAGCATACCGTTGAGGTAGTAACGAACGTCCTGCTGGGCCATGGCAAAGCTGGTGCGCTCGATCAGACGACGCAACTTGCTCTGCTGCAGGCTGCAGGTCAGCGAACCCGGACCTTCTTCAACCGTCGGGAAATCGTTGGCCGGCAACGTCGACAGGGTAAAGCGGCTACGGCCTGCCTTGACCACCAGTTTGTTGTCATCAAGTTTGATGTCGATCAGTGCATCGTTGGGCAGGCTTTTGCAGATATCCATCAGCTTGCGCGCAGGCACGGTGATTTCGCCTGGCTCGGCCGGCTCTTCAAGTTGCACCCGACCGACCAGCTCGACTTCAAGGTCAGTACCGGTCAGCGACAGTTGCTGGCCTTCGACAACCAACAGCACGTTGGACAATACCGGCAAGGTCTGGCGGCGTTCTACTACGCCGGCGACCAGTTGCAGGGGTTTCAACAGGGCTTCGCGTTGAATGGTGAAATGCATGGTCTAGTCCCTTGCCTTAATAAGCTGCGCTGGTGTCATCAGGTTGTCAGAGTTCGCAGCAGGTTCTTGTAGTCCTCGCGGATGTCCGCGTCGGATTCCTTGAGTTCGTTGATCTTGCGGCATGCGTGCAAAACCGTGGTGTGATCGCGACCGCCAAACACATCGCCGATTTCCGGCAGGCTGTGGTTGGTCAGTTCCTTGGACAGTGCCATGGCGACCTGGCGTGGTCGCGCTACCGAGCGCGAACGGCGCTTGGACAACAAGTCCGAGATCTTGATCTTGTAGTACTCGGCCACGGTGCGCTGGATGTTATCCACAGAGACGAGTTTGTCTTGCAGCGCCAGCAAGTCTTTTAGGGACTCGCGAATCAGCTCGATGGTGATGTCGCGGCCCATAAAGTGCGAGTGAGCGATAACGCGCTTGAGCGCGCCTTCGAGCTCACGCACGTTGGAGCGAATACGCTGGGCAATAAAGAAGGCTGCATCATGGGGCAGATCAACCTTGGCCTGATCGGCCTTCTTCATCAGGATCGCTACGCGGGTCTCTAGCTCCGGCGGCTCGACGGCAACCGTCAGTCCCCAGCCAAAGCGCGACTTCAGACGCTCTTCGAGGCCTTCGATTTCTTTCGGGTAACGGTCACTGGTCAGAATCACTTGCTGACCGCCTTCAAGCAGGGCGTTGAAGGTGTGGAAGAACTCTTCCTGGGACCGTTCCTTGCGCGCAAAGAATTGAATGTCATCGATAAGCAAGGCATCGACCGAACGGTAGAAGCGCTTGAACTCGTTGATGGCATTGAGCTGCAGGGCTTTAACCATATCAGCTACAAAACGCTCGGAATGCAGGTACACGACCTTGGCATTCGGGTTCTTCTTCAACAGGTGGTTACCCACCGCGTGCATCAAGTGAGTTTTACCCAGACCTACGCCGCCATAAAGGAAGAGCGGGTTGTAACCGTGCTTGGGGTTATCCGCCACTTGCCACGCCGCAGCGCGGGCCAGTTGGTTGGACTTGCCCTCGACGAAGTTTTCAAAGGTAAAGGTGCGGTTCAGGTAGCTGGTGTGCTTCAGGGCACCTTCAACCTGAACGGTGCGCTGTTCGGCGCGCACGGGTGCTTGCTGCGAGCTGGCGCCGGCCATCGGGTCGAAGCTGGCACGCGAAGGCTCTTCGCTGGCGGGCTCGGACTGCTTGGGCGCGGGTGCAGAGACTGCAGGCGCAGGCGCGCTCGGCGCCGGGGCTTGCTGAGAAGCCGATGCAGCCAAGGGCGCATTGGGGGCAGCACGAGGCGCCGAGCTGCGTTTGCTGCCTATTAACAAGGACAACGCTGGCGCCATGCCATTGCTGTGCTCATTCAACAGTTCAAGCAAACGGCTCAGGTATTTTTCGTTAACCCAGTCGAGAACGAATCGGTTGGGTGCATACACACGCAACTCGTCGCCTTCGGCTTCGACCTGTAGTGGACGGATCCAGGTGTTGAATTGCTGGGCAGGCAGCTCATCGCGCAAAAGCTCCACGCACTGCTGCCAAAGTTCCACTGACACGGATATCCCCTAAGTTGAAAGCCGGTGAGGCAAAAACAGGCGCCATTGTAGCGACCGCCGCCCCACTTATCCACATGTAGCTGACCTGCATATAAGGCGTTGACAGGCTTTTTACTGTGAACAAAGCGACAAATGGTATGTGCATAAGGTCTGTGGATAAGCGGGCCTGAGCTCGTTGCACAAGTGGGGGTAAAACTCTGTGCATAACACGGCTGTGGATAAGTAGCCCTTTCATGCACAGCTTTTCCGAGGGTGCAGCACAGGCAAAGCACCGCTTGTGGACAACCTTTCTGCTCTCTGAAAACCTTGCTCTACAAGGGCTGCATAGAGTTATCCACAGCAGAACGGCTCTATAAGAGTAGTAAGTTCTTTAAAAGAGCTTTAAATACTTCGTTTTTTTATTTCTATAGTTGGCAGGCACAAGACTGGTGCAAAACGGCAAACATCTATTTAGCAGTAAACGTTGGTTGGAAATTGACCTATCGGCTTGCATTCTCTAGAATCGCCGGTCTCTTAAAACGGGGGCCATTCCGGCCCGTTGTGGACGAACCAGGTAGCACGACATGAAACGTACTTTCCAACCAAGCACTATCAAACGCGCCCGCACTCACGGTTTCCGTGCTCGCATGGCTACTAAAAACGGCCGTGCAGTCCTGTCGCGTCGCCGCGCCAAAGGCCGTGCACGTCTGGCAGTTTGATAATCAGACAATGGTGGTGAGTCAGGACTTCAGTCGGGAAAAGCGGTTACTCACTCCCCGACATTTCAAGGCAGTCTTTGACTCCCCCACCGGCAAGGTTCCGGGGAAAAATCTCCTGCTCCTTGCGCGTAGCAACGATCTTGATCACCCCCGCCTGGGGTTAGTGATCGGGAAAAAGAGCGTAAAGCTCTCCGTTGAGCGCAATCGCCTTAAGCGTTTGATGCGTGAATCGTTTCGTCTCCACCAGGATTTACTGGTTGGTTGGGATATCGTTATCGTCGCGCGCAAAGGTTTGGGTGACGTAGAGAACCCCGAATTGATTCAGCATTTCGGCAAACTCTGGAAGCGTCTGGCCCGTAACACGCCAGTTCCAGCGGTTAAAACCGAAACTGTAGGGGTAGGCAGTCCTGATGCGTAAACTGGCACTCGTTCCGATCCAGTTTTATCGTTATGCCATTAGTCCTTTGATGGCCAGCCACTGCCGTTTCTACCCCAGTTGTTCCTGCTACGCGTTGGAAGCCATCGAAAATCATGGCCTTCTGCGCGGCGGCTGGCTGACCTTTCGTCGTTTAGGTCGCTGTCACCCGTGGAATCCCGGTGGTTACGACCCGGTTCCACCTATCCCTACCTCCCGTTCTTCTTGATGGCCGAGTAATCATGGATATTAAACGCACGATCCTGATCGTCGCTCTCGCAGTCGTGTCCTACGTTATGGTTCTGAAATGGAACCAGGACTACGGCCAAGCTGCCCTGCCGACTCAGAATGTTGCCGCCAGCACCACCGCACCGGCTTTGCCCGATACGGTTTCAGGTAACAACGTTGCAAACAGTGCCGATGTACCCAGCGCCAATACCGATACCAGCACACCGACTGAAACCCCGGTGGCTGCAAGCAAAGACCTCATCCACGTAAAAACGGATGTTCTGGATATCGCGATTGATCCACAGGGTGGTGATATTGCCCAGCTGCGTCTGCCGCTTTATCCACGTCGCCAGGATCACCCGGATGTTCCTTTCCAGTTGTTCGATAACGGCAACGAACGCACCTATCTGGCCCAAAGTGGCCTGACAGGCGTTGATGGCCCGGACGCCCGTCCGTCAGGTCGTCCTGTTTTCAGCACCGAGAAAAAGACCTACGAACTGGCCCCAGGTCAGGATCAACTGGTTGTTGATCTGAAATTCAGCGAAAACGGCATCAACTACATCAAACGTTTCACGCTCAAGCGTGGTTTGTACGATGTACAAGTCAGCTATCTGATTGATAACGAGAGCGGCAAGCCGTGGAACGGCAACCTGTTCGCGCAATTGAAGCGTGATGCCAGCTCCGATCCTTCTTCCAGCACCGCCACCGGTACTGCGACTTACCTGGGCGCTGCCCTGTGGACAAGTGCAGAGCCGTACAAAAAAGTGTCGATGAAAGATATCGACAAGGCTCAGCTGAAAGAAACCGTACAAGGCGGCTGGGTTGCCTGGTTGCAGCACTACTTTGTGACCGCGTGGATCCCTCAGAAAGGCGATAACAACGTCGTTCAGACCCGCAAAGACAACCAAGGCAACTACATCATCGGTTTCACTGGCCCAACATTGACTGTTGAGCCGGGCAAAACCGCTGAAACCAGCGCTACGTTGTACGCCGGTCCGAAAAGCCAGGGTGTACTCAAAGAGTTGTCCCCAGGCCTGGAACTGACGGTTGACTACGGCATCCTGTGGTTCATTGCCCAGCCTATCTTCTGGCTGCTGCAACATATCCACAGCCTGGTCGGTAACTGGGGCTGGTCGATCATCTTCCTGACCATGCTGATCAAAGGGATCTTCTTCCCTCTGTCGGCCGCCAGCTACAAGTCGATGGCCCGCATGCGCGCTGTGGCACCAAAACTGGCCGCTCTGAAAGAGCAGTTCGGTGATGACCGCCAGAAAATGTCGCAAGCGATGATGGAGCTGTACAAGAAAGAGAAGATCAATCCACTGGGCGGCTGCTTGCCGATTCTGGTGCAGATGCCGGTCTTCCTGTCCTTGTACTGGGTACTTCTGGAAAGTGTTGAAATGCGCCAGGCGCCGTTCATGCTCTGGATTACCGACCTGTCGATCAAAGACCCGTTCTTCATTCTGCCGATCATCATGGGCGCAACCATGTTCATCCAGCAGCGTCTGAACCCGACTCCGCCGGATCCGATGCAGGCCAAGGTGATGAAGCTGATGCCAATCATCTTCACCTTCTTCTTCCTGTGGTTCCCGGCTGGTCTGGTGCTGTACTGGGTTGTGAACAACTGCCTGTCCATCGCTCAACAGTGGTACATCACGCGTAAAGTCGAAGCGGCTACCAAAAAAGTCGCTGAGTAACTTACTCTGATACGCACCACTCAAAACGCCCCCTAGTGGGGCGTTTTGCTATCCGTCACTTTTGTTTTGAGGCCTGTTTTATGAGTGTTCCGGCAGAGACTATTGCTGCAGTAGCGACCGCCCAAGGCCGAGGTGGTGTGGGGATCGTACGTATTTCCGGCCCACTCGCCCGTGTTGCGGCCAAAGCGTTCAGCGAACGCGAACTAAAACCGCGCTATGCCCATTACGGCCCTTTTTACGGCGAAAACCGCGAAGTGCTGGATGAAGGCATAGCACTCTACTTCCCCGGGCCCAACTCCTTTACCGGCGAAGACGTCCTTGAACTGCAGGGCCACGGCGGTCCGATTGTTCTGGATATGCTGCTGCAGCGCTGCATCCAGTTGGGCTGCCGTTTGGCCCGTCCGGGGGAGTTCAGCGAGCGGGCCTTTTTGAATGACAAGCTCGACCTGGCCCAGGCCGAGGCGATTGCCGACCTGATCGAGGCAAGTTCTGCACAGGCTGCGCGTAACGCATTACGTTCCTTGCAGGGTGCTTTCTCTCAACGTGTGCATAACTTGACCGAGCAATTGATCGGTTTGCGTATCTATGTCGAAGCAGCGATTGATTTCCCGGAAGAAGAAATCGACTTCCTCGCCGATGGCCATGTGCTCGGTATGCTCGACAAGGTTCGTGAAGAGTTATCCACCGTACAGCGCGAAGCCGGCCAGGGTGCTTTGCTGCGCGACGGCATGACCGTGGTGATTGCCGGGCGGCCCAATGCTGGAAAATCGAGCCTGCTCAATGCCCTGGCCGGGCGTGAAGCGGCGATCGTGACCGAAATCGCGGGTACTACCCGTGATGTGTTACGCGAACATATCCACATCGATGGCATGCCATTGCACGTTGTCGACACCGCAGGTCTGCGCGACACCGATGACCAGGTTGAGAAAATTGGCGTGCAGCGCGCACTCAAGGCCATTGGTGAAGCTGATAGGGTATTGCTGGTGGTTGATGCCACGGCACCGGAAGCTGATGACCCGTTTGCCCTGTGGCCAGAGTTTCTTGAACAACGCCCGGATCCGGCGAAGGTGACCTTGATCCGCAACAAGGCGGATCTAAGCGGTGAAAATGTAGCCCTTGAAGTCAGTGAAGATGGCCATGTCACCATCAGCCTGAGTGCCAGATCTACAGAAGGCCTGGACCTGCTGCGGGAACACCTCAAGGCCTGCATGGGCTATGAGCAGACCTCGGAGAGCAGCTTCAGCGCACGCCGCCGCCATCTGGAGGCATTGCAGCACGCCAGCAAGGCACTTGAGCATGGCAGGGCACAACTGACCCTGGCGGGTGCAGGAGAGCTATTGGCCGAGGATTTGCGCCAGGCACAGCATTCCCTTGGCGAAATTACCGGGGCATTCAGTTCGGATGACCTGCTGGGGCGGATCTTCTCCAGCTTCTGTATCGGTAAATGACCCTCGTAGCAGCTGCCGTAGGAACGAGGCTGCGTTCGGCGGCACAGCCGTCGTAAAATCAGACACTGTGGTGTGCCAGTTAAAACCGGAGCTCAGGATTTACGACGACTACGTCGCCGAACGCAGCCTCGTTCCTACGGCAGCTGCTACAGTTATCCACATTCACACGAGGTATTAGTCCGATGCGCCATTGATGCCGCCGCGATGCTTGCGGCCAGTTCTTGATTCCCCTGCAACAGGGGGTAGATCTGTGCATCTCTGGAGTGCGTATGGCTCACGTTACCTCTGTAACGCTGCAAGGCGTTTCTTATCATCTGCCCGATGGCAGTTCCCTGTTTTCAGATATTGATCTGCATCTCGACCAGCGCCGCACCGGCCTGGTAGGGCGCAATGGTGTGGGCAAGAGCATATTGGCGCGCATCATGGCAGGGGATCTCTTGCCCTCAACCGGCCACTGCATCCGTAATGGCACGGTGTATTACCTGACGCAGCAAGTCAGCCATGACCCCAATCACACCCTTGCCGAGCTTGCTGGCGTGCAACCAGTCATTAGCGCCCTTGAGCGAATAGAGCGGGGCAGCAGCGCCCAAGCGGACTTTGACTGTGTGGGCGAACGCTGGAATATCCGCCAGCAACTTCTCGATCAGCTAAGCCGCAACAAGCTTGCACACCTGACCCTTTCGACTCCTGCATCAGCACTCAGCGGTGGCGAAGCCATGCGCGTGGCTCTGCTGGGCGCCTTTTTGTCGAAAGTCGATCTGTTGATCCTGGATGAGCCCACCAATCATCTGGATCACCAGCATCGACTTGCCCTGCATGAACAGTTGCAGCAGTGGCCAGAAGGATTACTTGTTATCAGCCATGATCGCGCCTTGCTGGAAAATATGGAGCGCATCGTTGAGCTGTCACCACAGGGCCTCACCAGTTACGGCGGCGGTTACTCGTTTTATGCACAGGCCAAAGCCGGGCAACTGCAAGCGGCGCAACAACAGCTGGCGGCATACCGGCTGGAGCGCAAGCGTCAGGAACAGACCCTGCGTGAGCAAAGGGAAAGTCTTGAGCGCAAACAATCCCGTGGCCGAAAACAGGTCGCTGACGCCAATCAGGCGAAGATTTTGCTGGGCCGGCAAAAGGAGCGCAGCCAGGCCAGCAGCGGTAAGTTGCGGGTACAGCAGGATGCGGCTCGCGAGCAATTATCTGTGC
Organism: Pseudomonas sp. FSL R10-2964; assembly: GCF_009600035.1. Classification (NCBI taxonomy): domain Bacteria; kingdom Pseudomonadati; phylum Pseudomonadota; class Gammaproteobacteria; order Pseudomonadales; family Pseudomonadaceae; genus Pseudomonas; species Pseudomonas sp. FSL R10-2964. The sequence continues at coordinate 104,429 of NZ_WIWH01000007.1, forward strand.
AGGTCCGTCAGGCTGCGAATCAGGTAGAAGAGCAGCAGGCCATCTTTATCTCTGCGCCGCAGCCTTGCTCTGGCTCGCCGGCTCAAATTGCCGAGTTGATAGAGGCCCGCCTGCCTTATGGGGCGCAACAACTGCGCAGGATCAATCTTGCCGTTACGCGAGGCCAGCGCATTGCCTTGACCGGCCCGAACGGCTGCGGCAAGTCGACCTTGCTCAAGGTATTGGCCGGGCAACTAACGGTTGTTTCCGGTCAGGCCAGGACCCTGGTCACCAGCACTTACCTCGACCAGCACCTGGGCGTTTTGGAACCGGCTCGGTCAGTTCTTGAGCAGTTGCAGTCACTTAACCGGCAACTGAGTGAAGGAGAATTACGTACCCGGCTGGCGCAATTGGGCCTCAATGCCGATCGTATTAACCTGCAATCCCATCGGCTCAGTGGCGGTGAACGCTTGAAAGCGGCGATGGCCTGCGTGTTTTATACACAATCCCCACCACAGCTGTTACTGCTCGATGAACCGGCCAATCACCTGGATCTGCCTTCCGTTCAAGCCCTGGAAAGCATGCTCAAGCATTACCCAGGCACTCTGATCGTTACCTCACACGATGATGTGTTTCTGGCCGCAATCGGAATTACCCACAGGCTCATGGCCTCACCCACAGGCTGGCTGCTTTGCCCCGTCTAACGGGGCTGTTGGCTACCGTTTATCACATTAATCATTGACCGAACGTCCGACCGCTTGCCGGATTGCACCTTCAAGCGTTTTTCGGCTGCCTGTTTATTGGCTCGAAAGCACCCAAACACGGGAATAAGCCCTGTGCATAACTGGCCCTCAGGTCAGTGGGTAAGTAGGTCTGAAAACTGAAGATAACCACCCCTGTGGATAAGCACCTGTTTTACCCACAGGCTTAAAGCACTTATCCCAACCCCTCATCAGTGCATAACCACAGACTTTTGATCCTCTGTACAGTACGTAAAATATAGCCTGTAGCAATCTATCCACAGAAAGGTGCCTCAGTAGAAATAAACATAAAAACAAAGCTTTATAAATTTCTTCTCTATTTATTTATCTATCTTGCCCTTATCCACAGCTGGTTAAATTTTGTGCAAAGGGTTCTTTAAGAAGGGCGAAGTCCCTATACTTCGCGGTCTATTCAAAAAACCCCTAGTAACAGGCACGAGGTGCGTGGTGAATTTCCCTTCCCGTTTTGCAGTGATCGTCATCGGCGGCGGTCACGCCGGAACCGAGGCTGCACTTGCTTCAGCACGTATGGGTGTGAAAACCCTGCTGTTGACCCACAACGTGGAAACCCTCGGGCAAATGAGCTGCAATCCTGCAATTGGCGGGATTGGTAAAAGCCATCTGGTTAAAGAAATCGATGCCCTTGGCGGCGCGATGGCGATAGCCACCGATAAAGGCGGTATTCAGTTCCGCGTACTCAACGGACGCAAAGGCCCGGCAGTACGGGCGACCCGTGCACAGGCCGACCGCATCCTGTACAAGGCCGCCGTACGCGAAATCCTGGAAAACCAGCCCAACCTGTGGATATTTCAACAGGCCGCTGATGACCTGATCGTTGAACAGGATCAAGTCCGTGGCGTAGTGACCCAGATGGGCCTGCGTTTTATGGCTGATGCCGTGGTTCTGACCACAGGGACTTTCCTCGGTGGACTTATCCACATCGGCATGCAGAATTACTCGGGCGGTCGGGCCGGTGATCCACCTTCGATTGCCCTGGCACACCGTCTGCGTGAACTGCCCCTGCGAGTCGGTCGCCTGAAAACCGGGACGCCACCGCGTATCGATGGCCGTTCTGTGGATTTCTCGGTGATGACCGAGCAACCGGGTGATACACCGATTCCTGTCATGTCGTTCATGGGCAACAAGGAACAGCACCCGGCCCAGGTCAGCTGCTGGATTACCCATACCAACGCCCGCACTCACGAAATCATTGCCTCCAACCTCGATCGTTCGCCGATGTATTCAGGCGTGATCGAAGGTATTGGCCCGCGTTACTGCCCGTCGATTGAAGACAAGATCCATCGCTTTGCCGACAAGGAAAGCCATCAGGTCTTTATCGAGCCGGAAGGTTTGACCACGCACGAGCTGTACCCGAACGGGATTTCCACCTCCTTGCCGTTCGACGTGCAAATCCAGATCGTGCAATCGATTCGCGGTATGGAAAACGCCCATATCGTGCGCCCGGGCTATGCCATCGAGTACGACTACTTCGATCCACGCGACCTGAAGTACAGCCTCGAAACCAAAGTGATTGGCGGCTTGTTCTTTGCCGGACAAATCAACGGCACCACCGGTTACGAAGAAGCCGGCGCACAGGGTTTGCTGGCTGGCGCCAACGCGGCATTGCTCGCACAGGGCAAGGAAAGCTGGTGCCCGCGCCGGGATGAGGCGTACATCGGCGTATTGGTCGACGACCTGATTACCCTGGGTACTCAAGAACCGTACCGGATGTTCACTTCCCGCGCCGAATACCGCCTGATCCTGCGCGAAGACAACGCCGACATGCGCTTGACTGAAAAAGGCCGCGAACTGGGCCTGGTCGACGACGCTCGTTGGGCGGCTTTCTGCACCAAGCGCGAAAGCATCGCGCAGGAAGAACAACGCCTCAAAAGTACCTGGGTTCGTCCGGGTACCGAGCAGGGTGATGCCATTGCTGCCAAGTTCGGCACACCGCTGACCCATGAATACAATTTGCTCAACCTGCTGACCCGCCCCGAAATTGATTACGCCGGCCTGGTTGAAGTGACCGGGCAGGGGGCAGAAGACCCGCTGGTTGCCGAGCAGGTTGAGATCAAAACCAAGTACGCCGGTTATATCGATCGTCAACAAGACGAAATTGCCCGTCTGCGTGCCAGTGAAAATACCAAGCTGCCTGTGGATATCGATTACACGACCATCTCCGGTCTGTCGAAAGAGATTCAGAGCAAGTTGGGCGCCACACGTCCCGAGACCCTGGGCCAGGCTTCGCGTATCCCGGGTGTGACCCCTGCGGCAATTTCCCTGTTGATGATTCACCTGAAAAAGCGCGGCGCTGGCCGCACGTTGGAGCAAAACGCTTGAGTTCGCTGGTAACCGCACAACACGCCGAAGAGTTATCCACAGGTGCACGCCAGCTGGGCGTCGCACTGACCGAGCATCAGCATCAGCAATTGCTGGGTTATCTGGCCCTGTTGATCAAATGGAACAAGGCCTACAACCTCACGGCTGTGCGTAACCCGGACGAGATGGTGTCGCGTCATTTGCTCGACAGTCTGAGCGTGATGCCCTTCATCGAAAATGGCCGTTGGCTGGATGTGGGCAGTGGCGGCGGCATGCCGGGTATTCCCCTGGCGATCCTGTTTCCCGAGTCGCAAGTGACCTGCCTGGACAGCAACGGCAAGAAAACCCGTTTCCTGACCCAGGTAAAACTCGAGCTGAAGCTGGATAACCTGCAAGTTATCCACAGTCGCGTCGAAGAATTCCAGCCTGAGCAGCCTTTCAACGGAATTGTTTCCAGGGCTTTCAGCAGCATGGAGAACTTCAGCAACTGGACGCGCCACCTTGGCAACAGCGAAACCCGCTGGTTGGCAATGAAGGGCGTTCATCCGGCCGATGAGCTGGTAGCATTGCCGTCTGATTTTCGTCTCGATGGCGAACACGCCTTGACCGTTCCGGGTTGCCAAGGCCAACGCCATCTGCTGATACTGCGCCGCACGGCATGATTGGGAACGCAAGCAAGAATGGCTAAGGTATTCGCAATAGCGAACCAAAAAGGTGGTGTGGGTAAAACCACCACCTGTATCAACCTCGCAGCATCGCTGGTCGCGACCAAGCGCCGCGTGCTGCTCATTGACCTTGATCCACAGGGCAACGCCACCATGGGTAGCGGTGTGGATAAACACGGTCTTGAGAATTCGGTCTACGACCTGTTGATCGGTGAATGCGACCTGGCCCAGGCCATGCACATCTCCGAGCACGGTGGTTACCAGTTGCTTCCCGCCAACCGCGATTTGACCGCGGCTGAAGTCGTGCTGCTCGAAATGCAGATGAAGGAAAGCCGTCTGCGTACAGCGCTGGCACCGGTTCGCGAAAGCTACGATTACATCCTGATCGATTGCCCGCCATCGTTGTCGATGCTGACCCTGAACGCGTTGGTGGCTGCTGATGGGGTGATTATCCCCATGCAGTGCGAGTACTTTGCACTCGAAGGCCTGAGCGACCTTGTGGATAACATCAAGCGCATCGCCGAGCTGCTCAATCCGAACCTGAAGATCGAAGGCCTGCTGCGCACCATGTACGACCCGCGCCTGAGCCTGATGAACGATGTTTCGGCGCAGCTCAAGGAACACTTCGGCGAGCAGCTCTACGACACCGTGATTCCGCGCAACATCCGCCTGGCCGAAGCGCCAAGCTATGGCATGCCAGCGCTGGCGTATGACAAAAATTCCCGTGGCGCGATTGCTTACCTTGCCCTGGCGGGCGAGCTGGTTCGTCGTCAACGTCGTTCTACCCGCACGCCTCAGCCAACTTAAGGAATTTCCATGGCCGTCAAGAAACGAGGTCTCGGACGCGGACTGGATGCACTCCTGAGTGGTCCTACGGTCAGCTCGCTGGAAGAGCAAGCGGTCAAGGTTGATCAAAGCGAACTGCAGCACCTGCCCCTGGACCTGATCCAGCGCGGCAAGTACCAGCCTCGTCGAGACATGGATCCGCAGGCGCTTGAAGAACTGGCCAGCTCGATCCGCACCCAGGGCGTGATGCAACCGATCGTGGTGCGCCCGATCGAAGGTAACCGCTTTGAGATCATCGCCGGTGAACGTCGCTGGCGCGCCAGCCAACAGGCCGGCAAGGACACGATCCCGGCGATGGTCAAAGACGTGCCGGACGAAACCGCCATTGCGATGGCGTTGATCGAGAACATTCAGCGTGAAGACCTCAATCCGATCGAGGAAGCTGTCGCCTTGCAGCGTTTGCAGCAAGAGTTCCAGCTGACTCAACAGCAAGTCGCCGACGCTGTGGGTAAGTCCCGGGTGTCTGTGGCTAACTTGTTGCGATTGATTTCGTTGCCGGAAGTGATCAAGACCATGCTGTCCCACGGTGACCTGGAAATGGGTCATGCGCGGGCATTGCTCGGTTTGCCTGATGCTCAGCAGGTTGAAGGGGCGCGACACGTTGTCGCACGAGGCCTGACGGTACGTCAGACTGAAGCCCTGGTTCGCCAGTGGTTGAGTGGCAAACAGGAACCCGCGGAACCGGTTAAAACCGATCCGGACATTGCCAGACTCGAACAGCGTCTGGCTGAGCGGCTGGGCTCTGCGGTGCAGATCCGCCACGGAAAGAAGGGAAAAGGCCAGTTAGTGATTGGTTACAATTCCCTGGATGAGCTGCAAGGAGTGCTTGCTCACATCCGCTGAAACAATTCCTCATGTAGCGCGCAGTCGGAAATCACTACCTGACAGTTGAATAGGGGCTTCGTCGCCCCTATACTCTGCGCGCATTTTGTCGGCACAAATTATGCCAAGTTTTCTGTTTTTGGTAGCCGACCTTTGAGGAGCAGTTGTGATGGAAACCCGCACGCCAAACCGCTTGCCGTTCCATCGCTTGGCGGTTTTTCCGGTTTTGCTGGCTCAATTTGTCGTTTTATTGCTGGCTGCTCTGGGGCTCTGGCAATGGCATGGAGTCGTCGCCGGATATTCAGGACTCTGCGGAGGCCTGATAGCTTTGCTACCCAATGTGTATTTTGCTCACAGGGCTTTTCGGTTTTCCGGCGCCCGAGCAGCGCAAGCCATCGTCCGGTCGTTTTACGCCGGTGAGGCAGGCAAGTTAATTTTGACGGCAGTGCTGTTCGCGCTGACGTTTGCAGGTGTGAAGCCATTGGCGCCGTTAGCAGTATTCGGTGTCTTCGTGCTGACCCAACTGGTCAGTTGGTTCGCTCCCCTGCTAATGAGAACAACACTTTCGAGACCTTAGGGCGTTTGAGGCAACCATGGCAGAAACAACCGCTTCGGGCTATATCCAGCACCACTTACAGAACCTGACCTTTGGGCAGCTACCTGATGGCGGCTGGGGCTTTGCCCACACCGTTGCAGAAGCTAAAGCAATGGGCTTTTGGGCGTTCCACGTCGATACCCTCGGCTGGTCGCTGTTTGTTGGTCTGATTTTCATCCTCGTATTCCGCATGGCGGCCAAGAAGGCAACTTCCGGTCAGCCAGGCGCACTGCAGAACTTCGTTGAAGTACTGGTGGAATTCGTTGATGGCAGCGTAAAAGACAGTTTCCACGGTCGCAGTGCAGTAATCGCACCGCTGGCGCTGACCATTTTCGTGTGGGTGTTCCTGATGAACGCCATCGACTTGATCCCGGTTGACTGGATTCCTCAGTTGGCCATCTTGATCACTGGCGATGAACACTTCCCGTTCCGTGCCGTACCGACGACTGATCCAAACGCGACCATGGGCATGGCCCTGTCGGTGTTTGCACTGATCATCTTCTACAGCATCAAGATCAAGGGCATCGGTGGCTTTATCGGTGAACTGACCCTGCACCCATTCGGCAGCAAGAACATTTTTGTTCAGGCGCTGCTGATTCCGGTGAACTTCCTGCTCGAATTCGTGACGTTGATTGCCAAGCCTATTTCGTTGGCTCTGCGTCTGTTCGGCAACATGTACGCTGGCGAGCTGGTGTTTATCCTGATCGCCGTGATGTTCGGCAGCGGCCTGCTTTGGCTTAGCGGTCTGGGCGTGGTGCTGCAATGGGCGTGGGCTGTATTCCACATCCTGATCATCACCTTGCAAGCGTTCATCTTCATGATGTTGACCATCGTCTACCTGTCGATGGCACACGAAGATAATCACTAAGATCCGCTTCGGCGAATCTGGTGCTCCTCTCACCTTCGGGTGAGAGGGCGTCGCAAAATGATTTTGTTTTACCGCTTTAATCTAAAAACCTAAACCATACGACGTAAAAGTCGGGAGGAAAGATGGAAACTGTAGTTGGTCTAACCGCTATCGCTGTTGCACTGTTGATCGGCCTGGGCGCACTGGGTACCGCAATTGGTTTCGGCCTGTTGGGTGGCAAGTTCCTGGAAGGCGCAGCGCGTCAACCAGAAATGGTTCCAATGCTGCAAGTTAAAATGTTCATCGTTGCCGGTCTGCTCGACGCCGTAACCATGATCGGTGTTGGTATCGCACTGTTCTTCACCTTCGCTAATCCTTTCGTTGGTCAACTCGCTGGCTAATCACTCGAATTTTCGAGTTGATTAGAGTGATGGACAACGAACGAGCGAGGTGTTGGCGTGAACATTAATGCAACCCTGATTGGCCAGTCCGTTGCGTTCTTCATTTTTGTACTGTTTTGCATGAAGTTCGTGTGGCCTCCGGTCATCGCGGCATTGCAAGAACGTCAGAAGAAGATTGCGGCTGGACTGGACGCTGCTAACCGAGCAGCTCGCGACCTGGAGTTGGCCCAAGATAAAGCGGGTCAACAACTGCGCGAAGCTAAGGCTCAAGCAGCTGAAATCATTGAGCAAGCCAAGAAACGCGGTACTCAGATCGTAGACGAAGCCCGTGAACAGGCTCGCGTTGAAGCTGACCGTGTGAAGGCTCAGGCTCAGGCCGAGATCGAACAGGAACTGAACAGCGTCAAAGACGCCCTGCGTGCCCAACTGGGTACCCTGGCTGTTGAAGGCGCAGAGAAGATCCTGGGTGCCACAATCGATCAAAACGCGCACGCGGAGCTGGTTACTAAACTGGCTGCTGAAATTTAAGCGAGGGCGATCATGGCAGAATTGACCACGTTGGCCCGACCTTACGCTAAGGCAGCCTTCGAGCACGCCCAGGCCCACCAGCAACTGGCCTCTTGGTCAGCCATGCTCGGCCTGGCTGCAGCAGTGTCGCAAGACGACACTATGCAGCGCGTGCTCAAGGCCCCGCGACTGACGAGCGCAGAAAAGGCCGCCACGTTTATTGACGTGTGCGGCGACAAGTTCACTGTAGAAGCACAGAACTTCATCAACGTCGTTGCCGAAAACGACCGTCTCCCGCTGTTGCCGGAGATCGCCGCTCTGTTTGACCTGTACAAGGCCGAACAAGAGAAGTCGGTAGACGTTGAAGTCACCAGTGCTTTTGCATTGAACCAAGAACAGCAAGACAAACTCGCCAAGGTTCTCAGTGCACGACTCGACCGGGAAGTGCGCCTGCAAGTTGCGGAGGATGCCAGCCTTATAGGTGGTGTCATCATCCGCGCCGGCGACCTGGTTATCGATGGCTCGGTTCGCGGGAAACTCGCAAGCCTTGCCGAAGCATTGAAATCTTGAGTTTGAAGGGGCAGCAGAGCAATGCAGCAACTCAATCCTTCCGAAATAAGTGAAATTATCAAGGGCCGCATCGAAAAACTCGATGTGACCTCCCAAGCCCGTAACGAAGGCACTGTCGTCAGCGTATCTGACGGTATTGTGCGGATTCACGGTCTGGCCGACGTAATGTACGGCGAGATGATCGAGTTTCCGGGCAGCGTCTTCGGTATGGCTCTCAACCTCGAGCAAGACTCTGTAGGTGCCGTAGTACTGGGCGCATACACGACTCTGGCTGAAGGCATGAGCGCCAAGTGCACTGGCCGTATCCTGGAAGTTCCGGTTGGTAAGGAACTGCTGGGTCGCGTTGTCGACGCACTGGGTAACCCAGTTGATGGCAAAGGTCCACTGGGCAACACCGAGACTGATGCAGTCGAGAAAGTTGCTCCAGGCGTGATCTGGCGTAAGTCGGTAGACCAGCCTGTACAGACTGGCTACAAGGCTGTCGATGCCATGATCCCTGTCGGCCGTGGCCAGCGTGAGCTGATCATCGGTGACCGTCAGATCGGTAAAACCGCTCTGGCGATCGACGCGATCATCAACCAGAAGAACAGCGGCATTTTCTGTGTATACGTAGCGATCGGTCAGAAGCAATCGACCATCGCCAACGTGGTTCGCAAGCTGGAAGAAAACGGCGCGCTGGCTAACACCATCGTCGTTGCTGCCAGTGCTTCCGAATCCGCAGCGCTGCAGTTCCTGGCACCGTACTCCGGTTGCACCATGGGCGAATACTTCCGCGACCGCGGTGAAGACGCGCTGATCGTTTATGACGATCTGTCCAAGCAAGCAGTGGCTTACCGCCAGATTTCCCTGCTGCTGCGCCGTCCACCAGGCCGTGAAGCTTACCCAGGCGACGTGTTCTATCTCCACTCCCGTCTTCTGGAGCGCGCATCCCGCGTATCCGAAGAATACGTAGAGAAGTTCACCAACGGCGCAGTGACCGGCAAAACCGGTTCCCTGACCGCACTGCCGATCATCGAAACCCAGGCTGGCGACGTTTCCGCGTTCGTTCCGACCAACGTGATTTCCATCACCGACGGTCAGATCTTCCTGGAATCGGCCATGTTCAACTCCGGGATCCGTCCTGCAGTGAACGCCGGTGTTTCGGTATCCCGTGTGGGTGGTGCCGCTCAGACCAAGATCATCAAGAAGCTGTCCGGTGGTATCCGTACCGCTCTGGCTCAGTACCGTGAACTGGCAGCATTTGCCCAGTTCGCTTCTGACCTGGACGAAGCGACCCGTAAGCAACTTGAGCATGGTCAGCGCGTTACCGAGCTGATGAAGCAGAAGCAATACGCACCAATGTCGATCGCTGACATGGCGCTGTCGCTGTATGCCGCTGAGCGTGGGTTCCTGACTGACGTCGAAATCACCAAGGTCGGTAGCTTTGAACAAGCGCTGATTGCTTACTTCAACCGCGATCACGCCGAGCTAATGGCGAAGATCAACGTTAAAGGTGACTTCAATGACGAAATCGACGCTGGCATCAAAGCCGGTATCGAGAAGTTCAAGTCCACCCAAACCTGGTAAGCCGCAGCGGGAGCCGCAAGGCTCCCGCTTGCTAACCTGATAGGTGTTACATGGCAGGCGCAAAAGAGATTCGCAGTAAGATTGCGAGCATCAAAAGCACGCAAAAGATTACCAGCGCCATGGAAAAAGTGGCGGTCAGCAAAATGCGCAAGGCACAAATGCGCATGGCTGCTAGCCGTCCTTATGCGGAGCGTATCCGCCAGGTTATTGGGCATTTGGCCAACGCCAACCCGGAATACCGCCACCCGTTCATGATCGACCGCGAAGTTAAGCGTGTGGGTTATGTGGTTGTGAGCAGTGACCGTGGTTTGTGCGGTGGTTTGAATACCAACCTGTTCAAGGCTTTGGTCAAGGACATGGCGGTAAACCGTGAAAACGGCGTCGAGATTGATCTGTGCGTGGTCGGCAGCAAAGGTGCGGCATTTTTCCGTAACTTCGGCGGTAACGTCGTCGCTGCTATCAGCCATCTGGGTGAAGAACCGTCGATCAATGATTTGATCGGCAGCGTTAAGGTGATGCTGGATGCTTACCTGGAAGGCCGTATTGACCGCCTGTCCGTGGTATCCAACAAGTTCATCAACACCATGACGCAACAGCCTACTGTGGAGCAATTGATTCCACTGGTGGCGACCCCGGATCAAGAACTCAAGCACCACTGGGACTATCTCTACGAACCGGATGCCAAAGAGCTGCTAGACGGCTTGATGGTGCGTTACGTGGAGTCGCAGGTGTACCAGGCGGTGGTCGAGAACAGTGCAGCTGAACAAGCTGCGCGGATGATCGCAATGAAGAACGCCACTGATAACGCCGGTGACTTGATCAGCGATTTGCAGCTGATCTACAACAAGGCGCGTCAGGCTGCGATCACCCAAGAGATCTCGGAAATCGTCGGCGGCGCTGCCGCGGTTTAACGGTTCAAATATTCAGAGGATCCAGCTATGAGTAGCGGACGTATCGTTCAAATCATCGGCGCCGTGATCGACGTGGAATTTCCACGCGAAAACGTACCGAGCATCTACAACGCGCTGAAAGTACAAAGCGCGGCCGGAACCACTCTGGAAGTTCAGCAACAGCTGGGCGACGGCGTGGTTCGTACCATTGCGATGGGTTCCACCGAGGGCTTGAAGCGCGGTCTGGAAGTCACCGACTCTGGCGCAGCCATCTCCGTTCCAGTAGGTAAAGCTACCCTGGGCCGGATCATGGACGTTCTGGGCAACCCGATCGACGAAGCTGGCCCGATTGACACCGAAGAGCGTTGGGGCATTCACCGCCCAGCACCGTCCTTCGCTGAGCAAGCTGGCGGCAACGACCTGCTGGAAACCGGTATCAAGGTTATCGACCTGATCTGCCCGTTTGCAAAAGGCGGTAAGGTTGGTCTGTTCGGTGGTGCCGGTGTAGGCAAAACCGTAAACATGATGGAACTGATCCGTAACATCGCCATGGAACACAGCGGTTACTCTGTGTTTGCTGGTGTGGGCGAGCGTACCCGTGAGGGTAACGACTTCTACCACGAGATGAAGGATTCCAGCGTACTGGACAAAGTGGCACTGGTTTACGGTCAGATGAACGAGCCGCCGGGTAACCGTCTGCGCGTAGCACTGACCGGCCTGACCATGGCCGAGAAGTTCCGTGACGAAGGTAACGACGTACTGTTGTTCGTTGACAACATCTACCGTTACACCTTGGCCGGTACTGAAGTATCCGCACTGCTGGGCCGTATGCCTTCGGCAGTAGGTTACCAGCCGACTCTGGCTGAAGAGATGGGTACTCTGCAAGAGCGCATCACTTCGACCAAAAACGGTTCGATCACTTCGATCCAAGCGGTATACGTACCTGCGGATGACTTGACTGACCCGTCGCCTGCGACCACGTTTGCCCACTTGGACGCTACCGTCGTTCTGTCCCGTGACATCGCTTCCCTGGGTATCTACCCAGCAGTAGATCCACTGGATTCGACTTCGCGCCAGCTGGACCCGAACGTAATCGGCCAGGAACACTACGACACCGCTCGCGGCGTTCAGTACGTGTTGCAGCGTTACAAAGAACTGAAGGACATCATTGCGATCCTGGGTATGGACGAGCTGTCGGAAACCGACAAGCAGTTGGTATCCCGCGCTCGTAAGATCCAGCGTTTCTTGTCTCAGCCGTTCTTCGTGGCTGAAGTCTTCACTGGCGCTTCGGGTAAATACGTTTCCCTGAAAGACACCATTGCTGGCTTCAAAGGCATCCTCAACGGTGACTACGACCACCTGCCAGAACAAGCGTTCTACATGGTCGGCGGCATCGAAGAAGCGATCGAGAAAGCCAAGAAACTGTAATTCCAGCGCCCGGCAACGGGCGCTAATCAGGTTGAGGCAATCAGATGGCTAATATGATGACAGTCCATTGCGATATCGTCAGTGCGGAAGGAGAAATCTTTTCCGGTCAGGTCGAGATGGTGATTGCGCACGGCAGCCTGGGTGATCTTGGTATCGCTCTGGGTCACGCTCCGCTGATCACTGAACTCAAGCCAGGTCCGATCCGCCTGATCAAGCTGGGCGGGGAATCGGAGGTGTTTTACATCTCCGGTGGTTACCTCGAGGTTCAGCCGAACATGGTCAAGGTTCTTGCCGACACCGTGCAACGTGCTGCCGACCTGGATGAAGCCTCCGCTCAGGAAGCCGTAAAGGCTGCCGAGAAGGCACTGAACGAAAAAGGCGCAGATTTCGATTACGGATCTGCTGCTGCACGTCTGGCCGAAGCCGCAGCTCAGCTGCGCACCGTCCAGCAAATCCGCAAGAAGTTTGGCGGCTAAGCCTCCTGTCTTATTGTGTGATTGATTAAAAAGGGTAGCCTCGGCTACCCTTTTTCTTTTTCCGCGAAATACTTTTTGGTCGCAACCGCTGACCACCCAGGATTGGTAGCCAGTCATGTCTCTCGATATCGTTATTCTCGCCGCAGGTCAGGGCACCCGCATGCGTTCTGCCCTGCCCAAGGTTCTGCACCCCGTGGCAGGCAACTCCATGCTTGGCCATGTTATCCACAGCGCTCGTCAGCTTGAACCGACCCGCATCCACGTCGTCATTGGTCACGGAGCCGAACTGGTACGTGAACGCCTGGCTGCTGATGACCTGAACTTTGTGCTGCAAGACAAGCAACTGGGTACCGGCCATGCCGTGGCTCAGGCGCTACCATTTCTGACCGCAGAAAACGTGTTGATCCTGTACGGCGATGTACCGCTGATCGAGGTCGAGACCCTGCAACGTCTGCTCAAGCAAGTTGGCCCCGAGCAACTGGGCCTGCTGACTGTCAACCTGGCCGACCCGACTGGTTATGGTCGTATCGTGCGTGATGCGGATGGCAAGGTGTGTGCGATTGTTGAGCACAAGGACGCAACCGAAGCCGAACGTACAATTACCGAAGGCAACACCGGGATCCTCGCCTTGCCGACCCGTCGCCTGGCTGACTGGATGAGCCGTCTGTCGAACAACAACGCACAGGGCGAGTACTACCTGACCGACGTAATCGCCATGGCGGTTAGCGATGGTTTGGTCGTGGCCACCGAGCATGCCCTTGACCCGATGGAAGTGCAGGGCGCCAACGATCGTAAACAACTCAGTGAGCTGGAACGTCATTACCAGTTGCGCGAAGCCCGTCGCCTGATGGCCTTGGGTGTGACCTTGCGTGACCCGGCGCGTTTCGATGTGCGCGGTGAAGTCACCGTGGGTCGTGATGTGCTGATCGATATCAACGTGATTCTTGAAGGTCGCGTGGTTATTGAGGACGACGTGGTCATCGGTCCGAATTGCGTAATCAAGGACAGCACCTTGCGCAAAGGTGTTGTGGTCAAGGCCAATAGCCATCTCGACGGTGCCGTGATGGGCGAGAACAGTGATGCCGGTCCGTTCGCTCGTCTGCGCCCGGGCAGTGTGCTGGATGCCCGTGCCCATGTGGGTAACTTTGTCGAATTGAAAAACGCCCACTTGGGTGAAGACGCCAAATGCGGTCACCTGACTTATCTGGGCGATGCCGAGGTCGGCCCGCGCACCAATATCGGTGCTGGCACCATCACCTGCAACTACGATGGCGCCAACAAGTGGAAGACCGTGTTGGGCGCTGATGTATTTATTGGTTCGAACAACTCGTTGGTTGCACCTGTGGATATCTCCAACGGTGCTACCACTGCTGCAGGCTCGACCATCAATCAGGATGTTGCCGCGGAGCAACTGGCCGTTGGTCGTGCGCGCCAGCGCAACATTGATGGCTGGAAGCGTCCGGTTAAACAGCCAAAGCCTTGATTTAAAGTTATCCACAGATAGGCGATGATGATTTAAGGTTATTAACAAGTCATCCTATAACTGTTTTAAATCAATAAGTTACCTAAAGCCTTATTCATGCCCTGTGGATAAGGCTTTGTTTTTTGCGGGCTTAAATAAGCGTTTTGGCCAATGAACACAGGCCCATATCGACTTATTCACAGAAAATAGCCCACAACATTTTCTTGACGAAGGTTTCGAGATACGGTTTCATTGCTTTCGTTATCTTTCGAAACGAAACTTAAGCCGTTATGTCCAAACGTAATACGCCACAACGCAGACACAACATCCTGGCCATGCTTGCCGAGCAGGGCGAAGTCAGTGTGGATGAACTGGCCAAGCGCTTCGAAACCTCTGAGGTTACGATTCGCAAGGATCTGGCTGCACTCGAAAGTAACGGGCTTTTATTGCGTCGTTATGGCGGCGCGATCACCATGCCGCAAGAACTGGTCAGTGATGTCCCTCAGCCAGTTTCTCTTTATAAGCAAGCCATTGCCCGTGCAGCGGTTGGCCTGATTAAAGAGCATGCGCGCATCATCATCGACAGCGGCAGCACCACGGCCTCGATGATTCCACAACTGGGCCTGCAACCTGGCCTGGTAGTGATGACCAACTCCCTGCACGTCGCCAATGCACTCAGTGAACTGGAACATGAGCCTGTATTGCTGATGACCGGGGGCACCTGGGATCCGCACTCCGAGTCCTTTCAGGGACAGGTTGCCGAACAGGTGTTGCGCTCATACGACTTCGATCAACTGTTCATCGGTGCAGACGGCATAGACCTGCAGCGCGGCACGACAACTTTTAACGAGTTGTTGGGTCTGAGCCGGGTCATGGCTGACGTCGCGCGTGAAGTGATCGTGATGGTCGAGTCGGACAAGATTGGTCGAAAAATACCCAACCTGGAACTGCCCTGGAGCAGCGTCCATACCCTTATTACCGATGATCGCCTGCCCCTTGAGGCACGCGAACAGATTCAGGCCCGGGGCATAACATTGTTATGCGCGGCCCTAAGCTAGGAGAACTTTATGTGTGGAATCGTTGGCGCAGTCGCTGAACGTAATATCACGGCCATTCTGCTGGAAGGCCTGAAACGTCTTGAATACCGTGGTTACGACAGCGCAGGTGTGGCTGTTTTCACCAACAACGGCACCCTGGAACGCATGCGCCGCAACGGCAAAGTGGCCGAGCTGGAACAAGCTCTGGCCGGTGAGCCATTGGCCGGTCGTCTGGGCATTGCCCATACCCGTTGGGCCACCCACGGTGCGCCGTGCGAGCGTAACGCTCACCCGCATTTCTCCGGTTCCGATCTGGCTGTTGTGCACAACGGCATCATCGAAAACCATGAAGCCCTGCGTGAGCAGCTCAAAGGCTTGGGCTATGTGTTTACCTCGGACACTGACACCGAAGTCATTGCCCACCTGCTAAACCACAAACTCAAAGATCACAGCGACCTGACCGAGGCCCTCAAGGCCACCGTTAAAGAGTTGCACGGTGCCTACGGCCTGGCTGTGATCAGCGCCAAGCAACCGGATCGTCTGGTTGCAGCCCGCAGCGGCAGCCCGCTGGTGATTGGCCTGGGCCTGGGTGAAAACTTCCTGGCCTCCGACCAATTGGCACTGCGTCAGGTCACTGACCGTTTCATGTACCTGGAAGAAGGCGATATCGCTGAAATCCGTCGTGACAGCGTGCAGATCTGGGACGTAAACGGTCAGAGCGTTCAACGCGAAGCCGTGCAATACAGCGATGGCGCCGAAGCGGCCGACAAGGGCGAGTATCGCCACTACATGCTCAAGGAAATCCACGAGCAACCAGCAGTAGTTCAACGCACCCTGGAAAACCGCCTGGGTGCTGACCATGTACTGGTTCAAGCTTTCGGTCCACAAGCGAAGGAATTGTTCGCCAAGGTTCGCAATGTTCAGATCGTCGCCTGTGGTACCAGCTACCACGCTGGCATGGTTGCCCGTTACTGGCTCGAAAGCCTGGCAGGCATTCCGTGCCAGGTTGAAGTGGCCAGCGAGTTCCGCTACCGCAAAGTTGTGGTGCAACCGGACACCCTGTTTGTTTCGATCTCGCAATCGGGCGAAACCGCTGACACCCTGGCAGCACTGCGCAATGCAAAAGAATTGGGCTTCCTCGGTAGCCTGGCGATTTGCAACGTAGGTATCAGCTCGCTGGTTCGTGAGTCGGATCTGACGCTGCTAACCCAAGCCGGTCGCGAAATCGGTGTGGCTTCCACCAAGGCATTTACCACCCAGCTGGTAGGCCTGTTGCTGCTGACCCTGTCTCTGGGCCAGGTGCGCGGCACCCTGGAAGAGGGCGTTGAAGCACAGCTGGTAGAAGAACTGCGTCGTTTGCCAGCGCGTCTGGGCGAAGCCCTGGCGATGGATTCGGTGGTTGAAAAAGTGGCTGAATTGTTTGCCGATAAACATCACACCCTGTTCCTGGGCCGTGGCGCTCAGTTCCCGGTGGCAATGGAAGGTGCACTCAAGCTCAAAGAAATTTCGTACATCCACGCTGAAGCGTACCCGGCGGGCGAGTTGAAGCACGGCCCTCTGGCACTTGTGGATAACGATATGCCGGTAGTGACCGTTGCTCCGAACAATGAGCTGTTGGAGAAACTTAAATCCAACCTGCAAGAAGTGCGTGCCCGCGGTGGCGAGCTGATTGTGTTTGCTGATGAACAAGCCGGTATGAGCAACGGCGAAGGCACCCATGTGATCAACATGCCGCATATCCACGATGTGCTGGCGCCGATCCTCTACACCATCCCGCTGCAATTGCTGTCGTACTACGTGGCCGTGCTTAAAGGCACTGACGTGGACCAGCCGCGTAACCTGGCTAAATCCGTGACTGTGGAATAAATCACAGCCGGGACTCTACTCAGTGGTTTAGAGAGTTAAAACTGTCGCGAATGAAGGGAGCCACTTACTGGCTCCCTTCTTCGACAGATCCCCTTCTTCCAGGTTGCTTGACCAACACTGAGGGAAAGAATCAATTACAGGTGGAAATGGCCCGCAGCCTCTGGCTGGTAAAGCACTTTCCTGATCTCAATTCGGCGGGTCCGATCAGAAATTCGCCAGTCTATGGCGTCCCCCTCCTGATAGCCCAGGATGGCAGCACCAATGTCGGAATACACAGAGTGCTTCCCGGCGTTACTGTCCGCGTCTTCCGGGTAGACCAAGGCCACTTCGATCTCTTCGTCGTCCAGTTGCACTAAAGCCCTGGAGTTCATCGTGACGACATTGCCCGCCACCTGCTGCGGCTTGACGACAATGGCTCGTTCAAGCTCATGTTCGAGCTCAACAACCGTCGGACCTTGCTCCAGAGCGATTAGACTCTCGAGCCTGGCCTTGTCGATTTCAGTGATGTAGATCCTGGTGGAGTCGCCAACGGTACCTTCGCGCAAGAGCTGGAGATAGCGCCCCGCTGCCATGGAAAATGACTTCAATGTGGGCGTTTCGCTTTCAAGCACAAAGCCGCTGCGCAGAAAGGCTTTTACCGAGCGCGTGTTGTCCGGGTGGATCTTGGCGATGAGCTTCTTGGCCCGCATGTCGAGGAAGGCCAGTTTCATGCCTTCGCGGATCGTGCGGGCGCCAAGGTTTCGGCCCCATTTGTCGCTGTCTCCGATGACCAGGACTATCTCGCAATTTGAGCCGGTCTTGATCAGACGGACAAAGCCTACCGGGGCGTCATGCCGGTCATAAGCCATGAAGAATCGGCCACCCTGGTTGAACAGATGGGTCAGGATTGGCAATTGGGTTCTATCAATGGCTTGCTCGATGGAGCGGGAGACATGACGTGAATCGCTCAGATAACAGGTGACGCGCTCATCTTCCAACCAATCCATCAACGTCAACGCATGCGCCCGAGTAACTTCCGGGCACAGCGAAATGAAAGGCTTGTTCATCTTCACCACACTTATTTTCAAGGGATGAAAGCCCTTCATGGCTACGGCCATGACGGTTCTTTCGGCAACCGGCTATTTTAAGACATAACGCAAGTAATGCCGAATGGTCGGGAGAGTTCGGGGATATCTTCGTTTTACCCTTTGATCCGACCCAGAGCCGCGCCGCAAGCAGCGCCAGCAAATGTACGTGGATGTCTTGTGGTTTCTGGGTTGTGGATAACTTCAGCAAGGAGCTGGCATGCTTTACACCAATGCGCTGAAACAATTGGATATGCAGGATATTTCGATTGTCTTGCTGTTGATCGAAAATCGCAGCGCCAAGCGTGTGGCAGAAATGTTGAATCTCAGCCAATCAAGCATCAGTTACAGCCTGAAAAAACTCCGCCACTGTTTCGACGACAAACTCTTCGAGAACACCGACGGCGCCATGCAACCCACGGCACGGGTGCTGGCGATCAAGCCCTATCTGCAAAACATCCTGCAGTGCATCAATCAGTGCGCCAAGGAAGGAGCAGGGCAGGGCACCGCGCTGCGTCAGTGGAATATCACTGCCCCTGAATATTTTGAAATTCTCATGTTGCCTGCATTGTTGCAGCAGGTGCGTTCGACCGGGCGCAACTGGGCGTTGAGTGTGAGCCGCCTGGGCCAGGATTTGCCCATCAATGAGTTATTGGCTTCTGACACCGACGTTTGCTTTGGCTTCGGCCCGGGCTATCACCAACGGCATCCGTTGCTGGGCTATCGCAGCCTTACTGAAGATTCTTTTGTGTGCCTGTCCAGCGTGGCAAAACATCAGGCTAAATCTTTTTTGGATATTGATGAGTTTTGTGACACGCCGCACATATTTCCAACGCCGTGGCTGTCGGAAAAAAACATGGTGGATGGCTGGCTGGAAAAACAGTCGCGGCGTAGAAATATTTTTACCCGGGCCAACTCCTATCACGCCGGGGTCAATGTTTTATTGGCGGTGCCGGCACTGATCGTGATCCCGAAAAAAATAGTGGCGACGTTGAATGTGCCGCCAAACATTAAAGTTCTCCAACCGCCGCCCGGTTTTCCGACTTTCACTCTGGACATGATCTGGAGCCGTGAACGAATCATCCACAGCGACTTTCATGAGTTGGAAGGGTTGATCGAAAAAATAAAAAAATAAATTTCAGGTGCGCAAAATCGCCTGCGGGTGCTGGTGTGCGCTATACATTCCCACTGCTTATCCCGCAGGGTAGGGCACGGCCATGAACTGAAAAGGAATTTTCGATGATCAAGCGATTTATCAAACCCGCCCGCACCGGTGCGGTTTTTCTAGTGACTTGCCTGGCGGCTTCCATCGCCTGTGCCAGCGATAAAACCAGTTACCCGGACGCCGCTGCCAGCGACCCGGCGAAGCTGGGCTGGATGGTCGGTGCACCGCCCCCGCCGGATCGCATCGTGCGCTTTGCCGACGGCAGTTATTTCCAGTTTCCCGCCATGCGCTGGAGTGTTTCCAACTTCCGTCAATTGATGCCTACCACCAATGTCTCCCGTGGCCTGGGTGCGCCCGTGCCGCTGGCCAGAGCCTTGCGCACGGATATCGACGCCTTGACCTTCGTGCCACTGGGCAGCAAGGAGCCGATGACCTGGGAACAGTCGCTGGCGGCGAACTACACCGACGGCATTGTGGTGCTGCACCGCGGCAAAATTGTTTATGAGCGTTACTTTGGTGTGCTGACCCCCGAAGGCCAGCACGGCGCCATGTCGATGACCAAGTCCGTGGTGGGCACGATGGGCGCGATGCTGGTGGCTGATGGCACGCTGGATGCCAATAAAAAAATTGCTGAGTATGTACCCGAGCTGGCCAAGTCGGCCTTTGGCAACGCCACCCTGCGCCAGGTGCTGGACATGACCACGGGGCTTAAATACAGCGAAGATTATGCCGACCCCAATGCGGAAGTCTGGAAGCATGCCCAGGCGGGCAATCCGCTCCCCAAACCCAAGGACTACACCGGCCCGCAAAGTTATATGGAATATTTGCAGACGGTCGAGCCGGAGGGGGAGCACGGCGAGGCCTTCGCTTATAAAACCGTGAACACCGATGTGCTGGGCTGGGTCATTGCACGAGTGACAGGGCGTAACGTTGCGCAATTGCTCTCGGAAAAAATCTGGCAGCGCATTGGCGCTGAACAATCGGCCTATTTCACCGTGGATTCAATCGGTACCCCGTTTGCGGGGGGTGGTTTGAATACCGGGCTACGGGACATGGCCCGCTTTGGAGAAATGATCCGTAACAATGGTCAGTATCTCGGCAAGCAAATCGTACCCAAGGCGGTTGTCGATGACATTCGTGGTGGCGGCGATAAAGCGGCCTTTGCCAAAGCCGGTTATGACTTGCTCAAGGGCGCCAGCTATCGCGACATGTGGTGGGTGACGCACAACGCGGATGGTGCCTTTATGGCGCGCGGTGTTTACGGTCAGCGCACCTACATTGACCCGAAAGCCGAAATGGTTATTGTGCGTTATGCCTCCAACCCGGTTGCCAGCAACTCGGCTAACGATCCGGTGACTATTCCTGCATTTGAAGCCCTGGCCAAACAGTTGATGACTCACCCGGACTGATAGCGCCAAAAAACGCTGGGAGTCGTGCTTGACCGGCTCCCACAACGGTGTTTCGTCGTTTTTAAACCAAGATGAAGAATCCGTAAGCTCGACAAAAGTTTCATCATTTCTGCGATATCGTAACTAGATATTTCATAAGTGAGTGTTTCCATGCGTGTCGATTTAGAGGCAGAGGAGGGCCGGCTCGAGTCTTTGCCTCGTTTCCAAAGCGCCAGCGCACAGGCTCGTCAGCTCTATCTACTGGGGGTAGTGCTGGCAGTCCTGGCGTTGCTGGCGTGGGTGCTGGCATTTTTTATAGGTCTGTTTTCATCGGAATCGCTGTGGCCGGTGCTGCTGGGCAATAACGCAGCAGCCATGCTGGTGCTGGCCGCAGGCGTTCAATCGGCTTACTGGGTGGCGGATTGGCGCAATGACGCACTCAACCCCGCACCACAGGTGGCTGAGGTCGCTCCCGACGAACAGTTGCGTGGCATTGAACGTTTTAACCAGCGGATTGATGCCGGGGCAAAACAGGTGCTGGCCACCATCGGCGCGCCCGTTTTGTGGCTGGCAGGCGTGAGCGGTGTCGCCTGGTGGAGCGTCCAGCACACCTGGAACCTGGCTTTACCCGGTTTGGCTCTGGGAACCTGGGGCAGTGTCGCGGCTGGCATTGCGGTGCTGTGCGCGTTTGCACTGTTAGTGTTCGAACGTTTCCTGGCGCAGCAACACCCTGGCCAATGGCCGGAGGCGCGTTTGCTGGCACCGTTGGTTCGCGTGCCCATCCTCACTTTGCTCCTGAGCGCCGTGTGCCTGATTTTCAGCAGCGACGATGCGGTGTGGCCTGCCCGCCTCGCGGTGCTGACCGGGTTGCTACCTGCTGCCGTGGCTATTGAGCTGATTCTGAGGGCGCTGGCTGCACTGTTCATCCCGCGCCGCGACAAACTAGAACCGCGCATGATCGGGCAAAGCTTTGTCGCTGGTATGTTGCGTTGGCCGCCTCAGCCATTGCTGACGCTGCAGAGCGAATTGCATAACCGGTTCGGCATCGACCTGCGCCAAATCTGGGCTTTTACCTTTATGCGCAAAGCGTTTTTCCCGGTGCTGGCGGTGGTTGCTGCTGTTGGCTGGGTGCTGAGCGGTGTGAGTGAAATCCCGCTGCAAGGTCGAGGGATTTATGAGCGCTTTGGTGAGCCGGTTGAAGTGTTGGGCCCGGGTTTGCACGTGGGCCTGCCATGGCCTTTTGGGCGAGTCCTGGCGGTGGAAAACGGTGTGGTACATGAGTTGGCCACTAGCACAGAATCGACTGTCGATCCGCTACTCACGCCTGCCGATGGTTTACCACCGCTTACCGCCAATCGCCTGTGGGATGCCACCCATGTGAATGACAAGTCCCAGGTGATTGCCAGCGACAGTGGCGACAAACAGGGCTTTCAGATCGTCAATATGGACGTGCGTTTTGTCTATCGCATTGGCCTGAGCGACCACGCCGCCATTGCCGCCACTTATCACAGTGCTGATGTACCGACGCTTATTCGCACTACCGCCAGCCGCATTCTGGTACACGACTTTGCCTCTCGGACGCTTGATGGTGTGCTCGGTGAGCAGCGCAGTGCGCTGGCCGATGATATAGGCCACGCCGTGCAGGCTGATCTGGATGGCCTGGACAGCGGGGTGGAAATTCTTGCCACCGTGGTTGAAGCCATCCACCCACCTGCCGGGGCCGCCAATGCCTATCACGGTGTGCAGGCAGCACAGATCAGCGCGCAGGCCCTGATTGCCCGCGAACGGGGCGCGGCCAGTGAACAAGCCAATGTGGCGCAATTGCAGGCCAGCGTTGCCCTGGATCAAGCCCATGCGCTGGCGCGTGAAATAAATGCCACCGCACTGACAGCTGATCTGCGCTTTGGCGCCGAGCAAAAAGCCTACGCCAGTGCCGGTCATGCGTTCCTTTTGGAACAGTACCTGAGCCAGTTAAGCCAGGGGCTGAACAATGCCCGATTGCTGATCCTCGACCATCGCCTTGGGGGCAGCAGTGCGCCGACCCTCGACCTGCGTTCTTTCACGCTGCCGGCCGATCCTGTCGCGCCGCGTAAAGCTGCTCAGTAAGGAGTCTTCTCTTGTCTCAATCCCACGATCACAGCAGCCATCATCATGGCTGTTCCCACCACGGTCATCACCATCATGACGATACCCTTGAGCCAAGCCCCTTCCCGTGGCGACGCATGGGCTGGGCGGCATTGCTGGTGCTGTTCGCCATCGCCGCGGCGAGCCTGGTGCAAGTACGTTCCGGCGAAGCCACGGTAATTACCCGCTTTGGCAACCCGGCCCGGGTGCTGCTGGAGCCCGGTCTGGGCTGGCGCTGGCCGGCGCCATTTGAAGTCAGCGTGCCGGTGGATCTGCGTTTGCGCACCACCTCCAGCGGCCTGCAGGACGTGGGCACTCGCGATGGTCTGCGGATTATTGTGCAGGCCTATGTGGCCTGGCAGGTGCAGCCCGATGCCGAGAATGTGCAGCGCTTTATGCGCGCCGTACAAAATCAGCCTGACGAAGCGGCGCGGCAGATCCGTACATTTGTGGGGTCGGCACTGGAAACGACGGCTGCCAGTTTTGATCTTTCAAGCCTGGTGAACACCGATGCCAGCCAGGTCAAAATTGCCGACTTTGAAGCGCAATTGCGTCAGCAGATCGAACAGCAATTGCTCAACACCTATGGTGTGCGTGTGCTGCAAGTGGGCGTGGAGCGCCTGACTTTGCCATCGGTCACGCTCACGGCGACGGTTGACCGCATGCGTGCCGAGCGCGAAACCATCGCCACGGAGCGCACCGCCGCAGGCAAGCGCGAAGCGGCGCAAATCCGCTCCGCTGCCGAACGCGATGCGCGCATCCTGCAGGCCGATGCGAGCATCAAGGCCGCGGATATCGAAGCGCAGTCGCGGGTAGAAGCCGCGCAGATTTATGGTCGTGCCTATGCCAGTTCGCCCGCGCTGTACAACGAACTGCGCGCGCTCGATACGCTGGGAACAATGGTTAATCCCGGCACAAAAATTATTTTGCGCACCGATGCCGCACCCTTCCGGGTACTGGTCGATGGCCCGCCGAAGCTGGATGCCAAGGCTGGATCGCAGCCATGAGCCAGGCACCTGATGAAATCAAAGGTGTCAGCAGCCCATGGCAACAGGCGGGGCGACTGGCATTTTTGGGCCTGTACGCGGTGACTGTATTCGCGGCGGTTGCCTGGGGGTTTTCCAATGTGCGTCAGATCGATCCGCAAAATCGTGCCGTGGTATTGCGCATGGGCGCGTTGGACCGTATCCAGAATGCCGGCTTGTTGTGGGCGTGGCCAAAGCCTTTCGAGCAAGTGGTGATCGTCCCCGCAGCAGACCGCGTGAGTGAACGCCGGATTGAAAATCTGCTGCGCTCGGATGTGGCGTTGCAGGCCGATCGAAAAGCTTCGTTCGCCACGCCGGTCAGCGATGCGCTGGCCGGTTCCGGGTATTTGCTGACCGGTGATGCTGGCGTGGTGCAACTGGATGTACGGGTGTTTTACAACGTCACCGAGCCCTATGCGTTTGTGCTGCAAGGTGAGCATGTACTGCCTGCGCTGGACCGGTTGGTGACACGTAGCGCCGTTGCGCTGACCGCCGCCCGTGATCTGGACACGATTCTGGTGGCGCGCCCGGAACTGATCGGCAGCGACAGCCAGGCAGCTGAACGCCGTGAGCGCCTGCGCGGTGATCTGGTGCAAGGCATCAACCAACAACTCGCATCCCTGAGTGCCACCGGGCAGGGGATTGGTTTGCAAGTGGTACGGGTGGATGTGCAATCGAGTTTGCCGGGCCCTGCGGTGAATGCCTTCAATGCGGTACTGACGGCCAGCCAGCATGCGGAGCAAGCGGTGGCTGCAGCGCGCAATGAAGCGGCCAAAGTCACCCAATCGGCCACCCAGCAGGCTGATCGCAGTGTCGAGCAGGCCCAGGCCCAGGCCAGCGAGCGTCTGGCCAAGGCTCAGGCAGATACGTCTACCATCATCAACCTGGCCAAGGTACAGCAGGCCGGCAATGACTCTGGCTTGATGTTGCGCCTGTACCGCGAACGCATGCCCAAGATTCTGGGGCAGGCCGGTTCTGTCACCAGCGTCGATCCCAACGATGATTCCCGCCTGATTATTCAGGGAGCCGAACAATGAATGCGTCTGCCACTCAACCCGCCGTGAGCCTGTTGACGGGTCCCGAACAACGTCGCGCAGCACGCCAACTGACACTGGCCATGCTGGCGCTGGGCTTGTTGGGTTTAGGGCTGGTATGGCGCTGGCTGATGCCCGCGCAAATCGGCGTCAGTCAGTTGCTGCTGGGTTTTGCTTCAATATTGGTGGCCGTGCCGGTCATGCGTTCGGCCTGGTACAGCCTGCGCTACCCGAGCCTGCACGGGATTACCGACCAGTTAATTGCCTTGGCCATGCTCGGCGCCTGGGCCACCGGCGATTTGCTGACGGCGGCTTTGCTGCCGATCATCATGATTTTTGGCCATGTGCTGGAAGAGCGCAGTGTGATTGGCTCCCAGGAAGCGATCCATGCCCTGGGCAAACTGACCCGCAGCCAGGCGCGTTTATTTCAGGCTGACGGCAGTTTGCTGGAAGTCGACAACGCCACCCTTAAAAGCGGCGATCAGGTAGAGGTGCGCGCTGGAGATCGGGTGCCCGCCGATGGTCTGGTACTGGCAGGGCAGGCCAGCCTGGATACGGCCTCTATTACCGGTGAGTCAGTGCCGCTGGAAGTCGGTAGCGGCATGCCGGTCTTTGGTGGGGCCATCAACCTCGATGGTTTACTGCGGGTACAGGTTACCCGCACCGGTGAAGAATCGACATTAGGTAAAGTCATCGCCCTGATGCAAAGCGCCGAGCGCGCCAAGCCGCCGATCACCCGTTTGCTTGAACGCTATGCTGGCAGTTATATGGTGTTGGTGTTGATGATTGCAGCAGTGACCTGGTTTATCACCAACGATGCCCAGGCCATGCTGGCAGTGCTCGTGGCTGCGTGCCCTTGTGCGCTGGTGTTGTCGGCACCGGCGACGGCGATTGCCGGGATTGCCGTGGCGGCGCGCCACGGGATCTTGATCCGTAGTTCGGCGTTTCTGGAAGAGCTGGCAGACCTCAGCTCATTGGTTGTGGATAAAACCGGTACCCTGACCTACGGCACTTTGCGCCTGCAAGCGATCGAAACCGATGTGCTGCACGAGCAACCGCTGCTGCAACTGGCCGCCAGTTTGGGCGCCGCCAGCAGCCACCCGGTGAGCCGGGCGCTGGCCGGGTTGGTGAGCCACGAGCAGATGCTCCCCCTCAATGATGTGCGCGAGCGACAAGGGTTGGGCATTGTGGCCAGCACCGGGCAGGGTGAAGCAGCGTTGGGCCGTCCTGAATTGTTCAGTCAATTGAACATCACCACCAGTGCCGTGCCTGACCACGATGGCCCTATTGCCGGGCTTTCCCTCAATGGCAATTTCCTGGGCTGGCTGTTGCTGGCAGATAGCGTAAAACCCGAAGCCCGACAGGCGTTAAGTGAATTACGTGAACTGGGGCTTGGGCGCCAGGTGCTGCTGACCGGCGACCGCCAGAGCGTGGCCGAGCATTTGGCGCACACTGTGGGCATCAACGAAGTTCAAGCGCAGGCACTGCCCGAAGACAAGCTCGAACGTGTGCTGAGTGAAATCGGCAACGGCTTTCGGCCTATGGTGGTGGGCGATGGTATCAACGATTCGCTGGCGCTCAAGGCCGGTGTGGTGGGGGTTGCCATGGGCGCCGGTGGCGCGGATATCGCGCTGGCGTCATCGGATATCGTGTTGATCGGCAGCGATTTGCGTCGGCTGGGCACCTGCGTGCGCCTGAGCCGTGAGTGCCGGCATACTTTGCAGGTCAATGTGATCATCGGCCTGGGCTGGACCCTGGCGATTGTCGCGGCGGCGGCGTTTGGCTGGCTGGGGGCCGCCGGCGCGATGATCGCCGCGGTGTTGCATAACCTCAGCACATTGCTGGTGCTGGGCAATGCTGGGCGTTTGCTGCGGTTTCATGAACCCCTGCAGCCGTTGAAGTTGGCTTGAAAGTGATTCGGATAAACGGTCGCGCCCGCTCTAGCATCGACCTCCTGTCCGCGAAGCTGACAGTTTTCGTTATTCGTCTAACCTATAGTTTTGATATCTGAAATGAAGGAGGATTACAGATGCTCGCGCAACTTCCACCGGCCTTACAGAAACTTCAACTTCCATTACGCCTGAGGCTGTGGGACGGGCACGAGTTCAATTTCGGCCCGACGCCCAGCGTCACGATCGTGGTCAAGGACCCGACCCTGGTGGCTCAATTTACCCACCCCAGCCTCGACTTGCTGGGCAGTGCCTTCGTTGAGGGTCGGCTTGAACTGGAAGGCTCTATCAGCGAAGCGATTCGGGTATGCGATGAGTTGAGCCAGGCGCTGGTAGATGATGATGACTACGCCCCGCCACCCCGGGTTTATCACGACAAGGCGACTGACGCCGAGTCCATCTCTTATCACTACGACCTGTCCAATGACTTCTACCAGCTGTGGCTTGATCGCGACATGGCGTATTCCTGTGGTTATTTTGAAACCGGGGAAGAGAGTCTGGACGAAGCCCAGCAAGCCAAGTTTCGTCTGTTATGCCGCAAGCTGCGACTCAAGCCCGGCGAATACTTGCTGGATGTAGGCTGCGGTTGGGGCGGGCTGGCGCGGTTTGCCGCACGCGAATATGGGGTCAAGGTATTCGGGATTACCCTAAGCAAGGAACAACTCAAACTTGCCCGTGAGCGCGTCAACGCTGAAGGTCTGCAAGACAAGGTTGATCTGCAACTGCTCGATTATCGCGATCTGCCGCAGGATGGCCGGTTCGACAAAATCGTCAGCGTCGGGATGTTTGAACACGTCGGGCACGCCAACCTGCGCGAATACTGCGAAATTCTCTCCAGAGCGGTGCGCGAAGGCGGGTTGGTGATGAACCACGGGATCACTTCCAAGCACACCGATGGCCGCCAGGTTGGTCGGGGTGCAGGGGATTTTATCGATCGTTATGTGTTCCCCAATGGCGAGTTGCCGCATCTGTCGATGATGACTGCCGAAATCAGCGAGGCCGGGTTGGAAGTGGTCGATGTTGAAAGTTTGCGCCTGCATTACGCGCGTACGCTGGAGCATTGGAGCCAGCGCCTGGAGCAAAAACTGGATGCTGCCGCCAAGCAGGTACCGGAGCAGGCCCTGCGGATCTGGCGTTTGTATCTGGCCGGTTGTGCCTACGCCTTTGCCCATGGCTGGATCAACATCGACCAGATTCTGGCGACCAAGCCCCATGCCGATGGCTCGTTGGAGTTACCACCGACCAGGGCGGATATTTACCGCTGAGCGTGGGTTTCCCAGGTGATGGGTTGCGGGTCTTGTATCAGGTTTCTGTCCAGGACGAAGCGCCCATTCTGGAGCCCGATATTTTGATCAACCTTGGCCAGGGCTTTTTGCTCAAACGTCAGTGAGCTTTTGTTGAAAACAAGGTCGTGGCGGGCAACATTGCCGCCCCAGTCCGGTGAGGGGAGGGAGATGTAACTGATGCGGTATTGGTCGTCAGTAAAATCTCCCTCCACTACATACACGCCGTAATGGTTCTCTCCCGGGGAGATGATTTTGTAGAGGCCATTGTCGTAGTAGTACAGCACTGCTTCTTCGAAGGGCTTTTCGCTATACATCTTCTTGTAGTGCAGCCGGTGGATAAACGTTGGCTGGCCCACTTCTACGTTGATTAGCGGCGGGGTGTGAGGGGTGTCTTTGGCCTGAGCTGAAGCAAGCGTGCTGATAGTGAAGAGCACACCCATTAACGAGAATCTCATTATTTTTATTCCTTAAACTGAACGGCCCGGGTTATTCCGGGCCATTCAGTTTATGGAATCCTGCTTGACGCTTTTGCCTGCCCTGAGTAATTCAGATCCGTCCTACACAGCTATAAAACCGGTGAAACCAGTCTGGCTATTCGCATGCCCAGTTGCTGCAAACGATGTGTGGCTTTGATATCGGCATCAGTGATTTCACGGGCCAGTGCGAAGTCATCAAGCAGCATATGCTCGACTTGCCTGGCGAAGTCTTGGTCGACGGTCAGCAGCATGACTTCAAAGTTGAGACGGAACGAGCGGTTGTCCATATTGGCGCTGCCAATGGCGCTGATCTCGTCATCGACCAGTACTACTTTTTGATGCACAAAACCGGGCTGGTAACGGAAGATCCGTACGCCTGCGCGTACTGCCTCGAAGGCATACAGGCTGGATGCGGCGTACACGATTTTGTGGTCCGGGCGTGAAGGTATCAGGATGCGTACATCCACGCCGCGCAGCACGGCGAGCCTGAGCGCGGAAAACACCGCTTCGTCAGGTACAAAGTAAGGGCTGGTAATCCACACCCGTTGATTGGCGGCATGGATAGCTTCAACGAAAAACAGCGAACAGGTTTCGTATGGATCTGCCGGGCCGCTGGCCAGGAACTGGCAGAGCACGCCACCGTCCGGGTAGCTTTGTGGCAGGATCAGGGGCGGCAGTTTGCGTGCGGCCCAGAACCAGTCCTCGGCAAACGACTCCTGCAGGCAGGCCACAACAGGGCCGGTGACTTCCACATGGGTATCGCGCCACGGCGACAGCGGGGGCTTGGCACCCAGATACTCATCGCCAACGTTATGGCCGCCGACAAAACCGCGCACGCCATCCACGACCACCACTTTGCGATGGTTACGGAAGTTGACCTGGAAACGACTGATCCAGCCGCCACGGGTGGCAAACGCATAAGTTTGTACGCCACCTGCGCGCAGGGTCTCGGCATAAACTTTTGGCAAGGCATGGCTGCCGATACTGTCATACAGCAGATGCACCGCGACCCCTTGCGCGGCTTTTTCGAGCAGCAGTGCATGCAGTTTCATGCCCAGGTCATCGTCGTGGATGATAAAAAACTGCACCAGCACCACTTCTCTGGCTGAGCGAATGGCATCGAAAATGGCGTCAAATGTCGCCGTGCCATTGATCAACAGGCGCACGCTGTTGTTGGCCAGGCATGGCATGCGACCCAGTCTGGGCATTGCGCGCAGCGAGGCGTAGGCTTTTGAGCTGCGTGCGGCCAGTGCTTCTTCGACCCATGGGCGCCAGCTCAGATGGGTGATGGCTTCACGCATTTCCTGGTTGGCATCGCGACGGGCTCGAATGTAATCGTCAAAAGTACTACGGCCAAAGATCAGATACGGGATCAGGGTGAAGTAAGGAATAAAGAACAGCGACATAGCCCAGGCAATCGAGCCCTGCGCAGTCCTGACCGTCAGCACTGCATGCACGGCGGCAATCAGGCCTAAGCTGTGGATTAATAAAATCAGATAACTAAGTACGTGCGGGCCTAGATAATCCATGCGTATCCTTACTCCAAAATGTCTAATGCCAGTACTAACAGACCATGATCTGTTATGAATGTCCTATTTGTTTGCGGGCGCAACACTTGCCCTTTTTTGACGTCTAACGCTGACAATCGCGTAGGAGTTGCTTGATGAATGTTCGTCTGCTTGGGCTGTTCATGGCCTGTGGTTTGTCGATTCCTGTGGCTCAGGCCCAGATGCTGCAACCGGGGCTTTGGGAACTCAGCTCCAGCAATATGCAGGTAGATGGCCAACAGCTGCCTGAACTGCAGGTAATGTTAGGCCAATTACAGAATATGCTGACCCCGGAACAAAAAGCCCAACTGGAAAGCCAGGGGCTGACCATGGCGGGCAAAGGTGTGCGGGTGTGCCTGACGCCCGAGCAAGTGAAGTCAGACAACATTCCGCTGACTGACCCCAAGTCTGGGTGTACCCAGCAGATCACTGAGCGTAGTGGAAATCAGTGGAAGTTTCGCTTTAGTTGTCCAAAAGCCCAGGGCGCAGGTGTGGCAACGTTTGCCAGTGATCGGGAGTTCACCACCCAAGTAAATGGCACCTTCAATGCGACCGGGATACAGCAGAAGGGCAGCATGGATACCCGTGCTGTCTGGTTGGGACAAAACTGTGGAACCGTCAAACCGCGTACTTGATCAGAACTCGTTTTGCAGCGCTTTATAGCCGCGCACCAAATCCACATTGGTGCGCGCTACATCTTCTGAAAACTCCGATGCGCTAACACTCACTGGCGCAAATTGGCTCAGGTCCGTGTTTGGTCCGATTCGGGTCGTGGACGGCACATAGAAGTTATCCGGCAGGTCGCGGCCATCCACGACCGAGTTATGCCGCACCACACAGCCATCACCCAACTCGCAATTGAACAGCACACTGTTGAAACCGATAAATACCCTATCGCCAACACGGCATGGCCCGTGAACGATGGAACGATGTGCTATCGAAGTGTTTTCACCAATGATGACCGCCGCGCCGGACTTTGAGTGAATGACCACGCCGTCCTGAATATTTGAATTAGCGCCGATGCTGATCGGTTGCATGCCGCCGTCCTTGTCGACTTCATCGGCGCGGATCACGGCGTACGGTCCGACAAATACGTTTTCGCCGATCACTACTTTGCCGCAAATGATGGCCGTTCTGTCGACATAGGCGGACTCGGCGATTTGTGGCAAGTCGCCTGATGGATTTTTTCGGATCATGGTGTGCTCAATGCGTTGTGCAGGGTGGTGAGGTTGTATTCGAAAAGGCCAAGAAAAGTGCTGGCCGGACCTTCACTGGCCAGGGCATCGGAGTACAGCGTGCCACCAATCTGTGCGCCACTTTCATCGGCAATCTGCTGCAACAGACGCGAGTCTTTAATGTTCTCCATAAATACGGCCCTCACCTTGTCGGCCCGTATCTGACGAATCAGCGAAGCGACTTCAGCGGCCGAAGGTTCGCGCTCAGTGGACAAGCCCTGAGGTGCCATAAAGTCGATGCCATAGGCCTGGCCCAGATAGCCGAAGGCATCATGGGAGGTCACGATACGGCGATTGCCGGCGGGCAGGTTGCCCAGCTCAGTTATGGCCTCGGCTTGCAGTCGATCCAGCTTTTTCAGATAAGCCGCAAGGTTGCGGTTGTAGTACGCCTCATCGGCCGGGTCGGCCTTGATCAGCGCTTGAGTGATGTTGTTCACATACAGTTTTGCGTTTGTCAGGTTGTGCCAGGCGTGAGGGTCGGGGATGGTTTCGCCGTCTTCCTCCATCGTGTGAGCAGCCACTCCTTTGCTGGCAGTCACGATAGCCCCCGGGGTTTCGGTACTACTCACCAGGCGATCAAGCCAGGGCTCGAACCCCAGGCCATTTTTGATAATGATCTTGGCATTGAGCAGTGCCTTGGCATCGTCCGGGGTGGGCTCATAGGTATGTGCATCCTCATCAGGGCCGACCAGCGCGCTGACTTGCACATGTTCGCCGCCGATTGCCCGGGTCATGTCGCCGAGAATGCTGAAGCTGGCAACGACAGGTATTTTCGGTGTCTGAGCCGCGACGCCAAGGGACAAGCCCATCGCCACGCACATACTGAATATCATGGGTAGAGCACGCATCGTGTTGCACCTCATCGGGATGACAGCAAAGGCGGTCGGCGCAGCAAACCGTGTACCGGACCAAAAATGACAGACAACGCATAGCTGCAACCCGCTATCAGCACGATGGCCGGGCCGCTGGGCAGTGAGTAATAAAACGACAGCAAAAGGCCCAGCCAAACCGAAACGCAGCCAATCGCAGCCGAGATCAGGATCAGCACAGGCAGTCGACGGCTCCAGAAGCGCGAGGCAATAGCCGGCAACATCATCAGGCCAACCACCATCAGTGCGCCGATAGCCTGAAAGCCGATCACCAGATTCAACACCACCAATGTCAGGAATAGCCCGTGAGCCAATGGCCCCAGCCGACTGACACTGCGAAGGAATAGAGGATCCAGGGTGTCGAGCAACAATGGGCGGTAGATGGCTGCCATCAGCAGCATGCTGAAGCCGGTTACCCAGAGCATGCCCGTGAGCGTCTGGCTGTCGACGGCCAAGGCTGAACCAAACAACAGATGGAGCAGATCAAGACGTTTACCGGCGATGCCAAGGATCAATATGCCGCTGGCCAATGAGATCGGGTAAATCGCCGCGAGGCTGGCATCTTCACGCAAGCCGGTGCGCCGAGTGATCCAGGCTGACACTCCGGCCATGCTCAAACCCGCCCCCAACCCCCCCAATGTCAAAGCAGGCAGGCTCAGCCCGGCAAACCAAAAACCCAGCGCAGCTCCGGGGAGAATGCCGTGTGCGACTGCATCACCAATCAAACTCATGCGCCGCAAGATCAAAAAAACGCCCAGGGGGGCCGTGCTACATGCCAGTACCAGACCGCCAAATAAGGCTCGGCGCATAAAGACAAATTCCTGGAACGGTTGCCATAACTGGCTGGCGATAACCATCAGGCGACCTGCGGCGGGTTGATCAGTTGCTCGGTCGGCGCCAGTAAGTTGCCGCTGCTTTTAATCAATAATGTTTGGGGGATATGTTTGCGAACGGCGTTAAGGTCATGGCACACAACCAGCAACGTTCGGCCTTCGGTTTGCCATCTCTGGATATGTTGCCAGAGCAGTTCTTGCCCCAGTTCATCGAGAGCTGCATGGGGTTCATCCAGTAGCAACACCGAGGCATCGGCAAGGCATAAGCGGGCCAGAAGCGAGCGTTGCAATTCGCCGCCCGACAGGGCCATAAGCGGTCGGTGTTCCAGGCCGTCTAAATGCCAGTCTGCCAAGACAGCGTTCAACCGGTCGCTTCGTTGTTGGGCCGTTTGCTTCTTGCCCCAAAATCCCGCAGCCACCAACTCTTGCAAACTGATAGGGAATTGCCGATCCATAAATTGTTGTTGTGGCATAAAGGCCACGTTGCCTTGGCGTGGAACATCCAGCACAACTTTCCCCGAGAGCGGCTTTTGCAGCCCCGCAATCACTTTGAGCAAACTGCTTTTGCCGCAACCATTGGCGCCTATTACGGCTGTGAGGCTGCCTTTGACCAGGTTCATATTTAGCGCTGGAGTGAGGGGCTGACCCGGAACGCCCCAAGTCAGATGCTGACAAGCGATCATCACGCCTCCCAATTCCAAAAGCTTTCGGCCACGGCGTCATGGCTGTGCAAACTTTCTGCGTGAACAACTTTAAGTTTGAACGCCTCCACGCCAGAAGTTTTCTGCAACACCGTGTTGAGCCTTCGGGCCGCGTCTTCGCAGAACATCAAGTTTTGACCGTTGGCCAGTGCGAAGGCTTGTTCGTCGGCGCGTTTTACCGCTGTTTGAACGGCAGTCCCTAATGCGCCTTCGGCGTTATTGATGATTGTTTCCAGAGGCAGTTGTGGGAACTGATGTCCCAAACGAATCGTTAGATGTGCAGCGCTTCGCTGGCTGTGTGGTGTGGCCACGATACCTTTTGAACTACCGAGCCAAGCAAGAACATCTGCGTGTTGCAGTGATGTGTTGGCGAAATCATCGATGAATTGTCGCTGTATTAATT
This sequence comes from Pseudomonas sp. FSL R10-2964, assembly GCF_009600035.1. NCBI lineage: Bacteria > Pseudomonadati > Pseudomonadota > Gammaproteobacteria > Pseudomonadales > Pseudomonadaceae > Pseudomonas > Pseudomonas sp. FSL R10-2964. The sequence continues at coordinate 138,565 of NZ_WIWH01000007.1, forward strand.
GCCGTGCGAGCGCCGCTGAGCAGGGGCATGTGGAGGAGTAACTCACGAGAATTTTTAGTTCCACGTGGAACATTCCGTTTTTCAAACTCGCTTCAATGCTTGTTGGATAGCTTTTCCAGCCTGCCAATGGGCTGACTAAGGCCGAGCGTTTGAGCAGTACGTCGCTGTGAATTCGCACATAGGCTTTGTTCGATAAACCTTCGTGGCTGTCGAGAAAGCACTGCAATAGTTGCCTGAGCAGGGCAGGCGTAAGGTTTTCCGTTTCCAGCTGATCCAACGCCAGATACAGGCGAGACATGTGAATGCCCCGTGCAGTGGCATCTACGAGATTGACGCCGGCATCTATTTTCGCGCTGAGGCGTTGGCCGTTGATTAATACCGGGGAAGCAATGCCGCACATACCGACCCATTCAAGCGCTATTGCTTGCTGGGATGACTGCGCGGCGATATCTGGCAAAGTCAGCGCATTCATAAAGTGAGATCCGTCGCAGAGTGTTTTGACATGTTATATTATAACTATAAAGTCGACGATGCTTTTTTGCTGGGGCATACACACAGCAATCTTGAGTACGGATGCTCCCTTATCTGCGGTACAGGCCATGCACAGACGTCAACTGCTCAACTGGCTGCTTGCCAGTTCCGTATTCACATTGCCGCTGGGAATTTCAGCTGCCCAAATTCAGCACGCCAGGCTATGGCGCACCGGGAATACCTTGCGTCTGGTTCTGGATCTGAGTGGGCCGGTGCAGTACAAAACCTTCTCATTAACGGCTCCCGATCGGCTGATTATTGATGTGAGTGGTGCCAGCCTGAAGGGGGATTTCAGTGAGTTGGTACTGGCCAATACGGGCCTGCGTTCGATTCGCTCCGGGCATTACGGCCAGGGTGATACGCGCATCGTGCTGGACCTGGATGAGCCGGTTCAGCTCAGCAGTTTTCTGCTGCCACCCCAGGGCGGGCAAGGTCACAGGCTGGTGCTAGACCTGGCCAAAAGTGCGGTCGCCAAACTGGGTGTGGCAGCGGCAACGCCAAGCAACACACACCCCAAACGCGACATTATTGTGGTGATTGACCCCGGGCACGGGGGTAAGGATCCGGGTGCGACGAGCGCCAAAGGCCATCGTGAAAAGGATGTTGTTTTGTCCATCGCCCAGCTGCTGGCCAAGCGCCTCAAGCGTGAAAAAGGCTTTGATGCACGGCTGGTGCGCAATGATGATTTCTTTGTCCCCCTGCGCAAGCGGGTAGAAGTCGCTCACAAGCACAATGCAGACCTGTTTATTTCGGTGCATGCAGACGCAGCGCCGCGCCTTACGGCGTCTGGAGCATCGGTGTACGCGCTCTCGGAGGGTGGTGCCACATCGGCCACAGCGCGGTATATGGCACAGCGTGAAAATGGTGTGGATCTGCTCGGTGCCACCCGCCTTTTGAACCTTAAAGACAAAGACCCGATGCTCGCAGGCGTGATCCTCGATATGTCCATGAATGCCACCATCGCGGCCAGTTTGCAGTTGGGCAACACCATTCTGGGCAGCCTTTCGGGCATCACCTCACTGCATCAAAAACGCGTGGAACAGGCCGGTTTTGCCGTGCTCAAGTCGCCGGATATTCCGTCGATTCTGGTAGAGACGGGCTTTATGTCCAACCCCCGCGACAGCGAGCGCTTGATCACCGCGCGTCATCAACAGGCGGTAGCCGAGGGTTTATTTAACGGATTAATCGCTTATTTTCAGAAAAATCCGCCCGCCAGCAGCCATATGGCGTGGGTTAACGAACAGAAAAACAGTACGTTCGTCACTTCAGGGTTGTCTTAAATGTATTGTTATAATGTATCATTTATTGATCCGGTATCGGATTGACTGCCAAGCGGGCGTTTTGACCTGCAGCCCTGATGAGGAAATATCCAGATGTCGAATCGTCTTCCTGTAACTGTTCTCTCAGGCTTTTTAGGTGCAGGTAAAAGCACGCTGCTCAATTATATTTTGCGCAACCGCGACAACTTGCGCGTGGCCGTGATCGTTAACGATATGAGCGAAATAAATATTGATGGCGGTGAAGTACAGCGCGATGTGACCTTGAACCGGGCTGAAGAAAAACTGGTCGAAATGAGCAACGGCTGCATCTGTTGCACCCTGCGTGAAGACTTGCTTGAAGAGGTCAGCGCACTGGCCAGGGAGGGTCGATTTGATTATTTATTGATCGAGTCGACCGGTATTTCAGAACCGCTGCCTGTGGCAGAAACTTTTACGTTTCGTGATGAATCAGGACAAAGCTTGGCCGATATTGCCCGCCTGGATACGATGGTTACAGTGGTCGACGGGCTGAATTTTCTTCAGGATTATCAAGCCGCAGAGAGCCTGGATTCACGGGGTGAAACCCTTGGAGAATCAGACGAACGGTCAATTACTGATTTATTGATCGAACAAGTTGAGTTCGCTGACGTCATTTTAATCAGCAAAATTGATTTAATAAGTTCCGACGAACGGCAAGAATTAATGGCCATTCTGCAACGCCTCAACGCTCAGGCCGAAATAATGCCTATGGTCATGGGTGAAATTGCGCTGCATAAAATTCTCGATACCGGCCGGTTTGACTTTGACCGTGCGGCGCAGGCACCGGGCTGGTTGCAAGAGTTACGCGGTGAGCATGTGCCCGAAACCGAAGAGTACGGCATCGCCTCCAGTGCCTATCGTGCGCGCCGGCCTTTTCATCCCGAACGTTTTTTCAATTTTATCGAGCGGCCCTGGACCAATGGCAAACTGCTGCGCTCCAAAGGTTTTTTCTGGCTGGCCAGTAAATTTCAGGAGGCGGGCAGTTGGTCTCAGGCTGGCGGTCTGATGCGCTATGGGTTTGCCGGTCGCTGGTGGCGCTTTGTGCCCCGCGACCAATGGCCGCAGGAGCCGCAAGCCAAGGCAGAAATATTGCAAAAATGGCTGCCGGATACAGGAGATTGCCGCCAGGAATTGGTGTTTATCGGTCAGCACATCGACTTCGCCCGGCTGACGGCTGAACTCGATGCCTGTTTGCTCAACGATGCTGAAATGGCCTTGGGCGAAGCGAGCTGGAAATTGCTGAGCGATCCTTTTGGCGACTGGTGTGAAGAGGTGGCTGCATGAAGAATGCATTTGCCTTTACCGCTCAGCCGTTGATCGATCAGGTTCGTGGGCAGACGCCTGAAATCATGACCCGAATTCTGGATGAAGACGTCAACCTGGCGATCTGGCAGCGTCAGTTACCTGTGCATATCGTCGATTTCGGGGCTTTATTGCTTTCGCTGGACGAGCCATTGGCTGACGCCATCGTGATAGATATGCCCAACGAAAAGGCTCACCCCATCCTGACAGGCCTGGCTGCCAGGTTTAATGATCTGGAAGGCTATGCAGGCTTTATTGCAGACGTTTCCTGGCTGGTGAGTGCCTACGCGTGCCTGTTGGGCGCAAAACGCATTGGGCTGCGTCTCAGGGCCCTGGATAAAGCCATGTGCCCCCGGTTTCATGTGGACCATGTACCTGTACGTCTTATTACCACTTATGCAGGGATTGGTAGCCAGTGGCTGCAGGAAGGCGTAATGGAGCGTCGTCAGTTAGGGCAGGTGCAGGCCGAACCCGCCCGTGCAGAGTTGATTCAGCAAATAAACGCCGGTGAAGTTGCCTTGCTCAAGGGGGAGAAGTGGCAGGGTAACGAGGGAGCGGGGTTGATCCATCGTTCGCCGGCACTGGCACCGGGCGAGCGCAGGCTGATTTTGACCCTCGATTGGCTGGCCTGAGGCATATTGCTTGCTTCAATCCGTACAGAAGCTGGCCTCATGTTGCAAAACATACCTACCCACGTGATTGCCGGGCCGCTTGGCGCCGGCAAAACCAGTCTGATTCAGCATCTGATGGCACACAAACCGCCACACGAACGCTGGGCGGTGCTGGTCAATGAGTTCGGTCAGATCGGCCTGGATGCGGCCCTGATGAGCCAGGGAAGCGATGACATTGCTATCACCGAAGTGGCGGGTGGCTGTGTGTGCTGCGTCAATGGCGCGCCTTTTCAGATCGGTTTGAGTCGCCTTTTGCGCAAGTCTATGCCCGATCGCCTGTTTATCGAGCCTTCCGGTTTAGGCCATCCCGCACAGATTCTAAAGCAGCTCGGTGAAGCGCCCTGGCTGGGGGTTTTGGTCCTCCAGCCGTGCGTCATGGTGCTCGATGCGCAAGCGATGGCTCAGGGCAAACCTTTGCCAAAAACCCAGCAAGAGGCCCTGAAAAGTGCCGGTTTACTGGTCATGAATAAATCTAATAGTGTCCCAAATGAGCAACGTGAGCAGATTGCATGCAGCCTGCCAGAGTGCCCTGTTTTATGGGTCGAGCATGGCCGCATCCCTTTAAATACGCTGCCTGTAGCCCATATGAATATCGCTCATGCTGTGGATAACTCATTGATTTATAAGGATTTTAATCATATTGGCAGTGTGTTTTCCGACCCGCGTACGCCGTTGGTGATGACTCAACATCAGCCCGAAGGATGGAGCGCAGGTTGGCGCTGGCACCCCTCTCGGCAATTTGACCTGGATCTGTTGCAACAGTGGCTCGAAAGCCTGGATTGGCAGCGTGCAAAGCTGGTTATTCATGGTTCGGCGGGCTGGTTTTCGAACAATTCTGTGGATAACTCGATCGCGCAATGGAGATCGAGTGAGTGGCGCAAGGATTCACGCCTCGAATTGATTTTTGCTCAGCCCCAGGATCTGGATTTGCTTTGCTCGGGGCTGGAAAGTTGTCTACTCAAGGAGGTTTTTTAGGTAGCAGGCCCGTGTTGCGAGGCACAAAACCCAAGGTTTTAGCGGGTTCTGTGCTGGTAAAATTGTCCTACAACTTTAAGTGTGCGCATGGGATTTGCACCGTTAAAACCTCACAGAGGTGTCTATCTCAATGGTTTTAGCGAGGTTGCGCGGAAAGTTATCCACAGGCGCCCGGCATGCAGGCGCTGAAAGGCAGGGCTCAGTGGCGGGTCTTGCTGTGTTCCTGGCGCCACTGGCTGAGTTCGATCACCTGAGCGCTGGGAATGACACTTGGCTCGGCTTCGGTCTGGAACGGGTAGGGCGGCAGCTCGATTTTTACGCTGTGGGCGCCGAACTGGGTGATGGTTCCGGTATGACGCTGATCACCGGTCACCGTGAATTCAAAGTTATACACACGGGCCAGGCGTTTATGGCCGTTGGCGTCGGGGATCAGACCGATTTTTTTAAGCGCCACGTTTTCATCGAGCAGTTCGATATCGAGGTTTTTGCAGTGTTGCTTGACCCGCTCCAGCGCCCGCTCGCGCAGCCCGTGGTTGTGCCACAGCCAGGCAGCGCCTGCAGCCAGCAGCATGAGGACGAACATATTTCCCAGGGTCAGCATTACATGTGCTCCAACAGATTGTGCTCAGCTTAACTGCGTCTTCAACCTGTCGTACAGGCCGCGTTTGGTCGCATACTGCGTGGCTTGAATCCACCCGTAGTCTGGAATCCGGCATGAAACGTACACCTCATTTACTCGCCATCCAATCCCACGTGGTTTTCGGCCATGCCGGCAACAGCGCAGCGGTTTTTCCCATGCAGCGCGTCGGGGTGAATGTCTGGCCTCTGAACACGGTGCAATTCTCCAATCACACTCAGTATGGCCAGTGGACGGGGGAAGTGTTGGCTCCCGAGCAAATTCCTTCGCTGGTCGATGGAATCGCCGCCATCGGCGAGCTGGGCAGCTGTGATGCGGTCTTGTCCGGTTACCTGGGCAGTGCGGCGCAGGGGCGGGCCATTTTAAGTGGGGTGGCGCGTATCAAGGCTGTTAATCCCCATGCACTGTACCTGTGCGACCCGGTAATGGGGCACCCGGAGAAAGGTTGTATCGTGCCTCAGGAAGTCAGTGACTTCCTGCTTGAAGAAGCTGCCGCTATGGCCGATTTTTTGTGCCCCAACCAACTCGAACTGGACAGTTTTTGCGGCCGTCATCCGCAATCGTTGTTTGACTGCCTGGCCATGGCCCGCAGCTTGCTGGCCCGCGGCCCGAAAGCGGTGCTGGTGAAGCATTTGTCGTATCCGGGCAAACCGCCTGAAAGTTTCGAGATGCTGCTGGTCACGGCAGAGGGCAACTGGCACTTGCGTCGGCCGCTGCTTGCCTTCCCGCGCCAGCCAGTGGGCGTAGGCGACCTGACCTCAGGTTTGTTCCTGGCGAGAGTGCTGCTGGGCGACAGCCTGGTGGCTGCGTTTGAATTTACCGCTGCGGCGGTGCATGAGGTGTTGCTGGAAACCCAGGCCTGCACCAGCTATGAATTGCAGCTGGTACGGGCCCAGGACCGCATTGCCCATCCGCGTGTGCGGTTTGAGGCAGTGCCGATCAGTTTGTAAGCAAACTGAACAAAACCTGTGGGAGCGGGCTTACAGTGTTTCGTCTTTTAGCTCGCGGTAGCGCTGCTCCAGCTCCTGACGGATCTGGCGGCGTTGCTTGCCCTGGATAAAGCGGCGCTTGTCTTCGCTGTTCACTGGCTGCAACGGCGGAACAGCGGCCGGCTTACGGTCGTCGTCCACGGCTACCATGGTGAAGAAGCAGCTGTTGGTGTGGCGCACCGAGCGCTCGCGGATATTTTCGGTAACGACCTTGATGCCAACTTCCATCGAGGTGTTGCCGGTGTAGTTGACCGAGGCGAGGAAGGTCACCAGTTCACCGACATGAATCGGCTCGCGAAAAATGACCTGATCCACCGACAAGGTGACCACATACCGCCCCGCATAGCGGCTGGCGCAGGCATAGGCGACTTCATCGAGGTACTTGAGCAGGGTTCCGCCGTGAACATTGCCAGAAAAATTGGCCATGTCCGGGGTCATCAAGACCGTCATCGACAGTTGGGAGTTTCCGGGTTCCATAGCAGCAGGCTCGTGGTTGTGTTGCAGCAGTGAAATGGGTATCTCTGTGGATACTTGTCGATTTTTGAAACAGTGATTAACGGGACGCTGCCGTGTTGGCTGCCGTCACGCTTATCTCTATCTGTTTCCATATATTGCACCGCCTTTCTGTCGCAAGTCGCGGTGTTAACCTGCAAAAGTCCGTTAGTCGGATACTTCCTACATTTTAAACAGTCGATACGCGCGGCCTGACAGGCTGTGTCTGTCGTCATGTTGCCTGGTGAATATCAAACAAGGAGTGCCACGCCATGCATGCCATCAGTTTTATTCAGGATCTGGCAGTCATCATGCTGGTCGCAGGTGTGGTGACGATTCTTTTCCACAGGTTCAAACAGCCGGTGGTACTGGGTTATATCGTTGCAGGTTTTATTATCGGCCCGCACACCCCGCCGTTTGGCCTGATTCACGATGAAGAAACGATCAAAACCCTGGCTGAGCTGGGGGTGATCTTTTTGATGTTCTGTCTGGGGCTGGAGTTCAGCCTGCGCAAGTTGTTCAAGGTCGGGGCCACAGCCTTTATCGCAGCGTTTATGGAAATCACGCTGATGATCTGGATTGGTTATGAAATTGGCCGCTGGTTCGACTGGAACACCATGGATTCGCTGTTTCTGGGCGCCATCCTGGCCATTTCATCTACCACCATCATCGTCAAGGCCCTCAACGACCTCAAGATGAAAAACGAGCGCTTTGCCCAGCTGATTTTTGGCGTGCTGATCGTTGAAGATATTTTGGGTATCGGGATTATTGCGCTGCTGTCGAGCATTGCGGTCAGCGGCAGCGTCAGCCCCGAAGAGGTTTTTTCGACCGTCGGTAAATTGTCATTGTTTATGATCGTGGCGTTGGTTATCGGCATTTTGCTGGTGCCGCGTGTGCTGGCGTATGTAGCCCGATTCGAAAGCAATGAAATGCTGCTGATCACTGTGCTGGGCCTGTGTTTTGGCTTTTGCCTGCTGGTGGTCAAGCTGGAGTACAGCATGGTGCTCGGGGCGTTTTTGATCGGTGCAATCATGGCCGAGTCGCGTCAGTTACTGAAAATCGAGCGCCTGATTGAACCGGTGCGTGATTTGTTCAGTGCAATATTCTTTGTCGCCATCGGGTTGATGCTCGACCCGGCCATCCTGCTGGAGTACGCGCTGCCAATTGTGGTGATCACTATCGCCGTGGTGCTGGGCAAGATGCTGTCCTGCGGGCTGGGGGCGTTTATCGCAGGCAATGATGGACGTACCTCGCTACGAGTCGGAATGGGGCTTTCGCAGATTGGGGAGTTTTCTTTCATTATCGCGGCGCTGGGTATGACATTGCAGGTCACCAGCAGCTTCCTGTACCCCGTAGCAGTGGCCGTCTCCGTATTGACCACCCTGATGACCCCTTACCTGATTCGCGCCGCAGACCCGCTCTCGCTCAAGCTGGCACAGGTGGTGCCTGGTCGCTTGTCACGGGTGTTGGGGTTGTATGGCGAATGGCTGCGCAGTATTCAGCCGCAGGGCGAAGGGGCGTTGTTGGCGGCCATGATTCGCAAGATCTTGCTGCAAGTTGTGGTCAATCTGGCCCTGGTCATCGCTATTTTCTTTGCCGGCGGTTATTTCGCACCGCGCATCGGCCGTTATTTGCAGGGCTGGATTCTGGAGCCGAGCTGGCAAAAAGGGATGATCTGGGGGGCAGCTTTGCTGCTGTCGTTGCCGTTCCTGATTGCGGCGTATCGCAAGCTCAAGGCGCTTTCGATGCTACTGGCCGAGATGGGGGTCAAGCCGGAAATGGCAGGGCGCCATACGCAGCGCGTGCGCCGGGTGATCTCGGAAGTCATCCCGATTCTGTCGTTGCTGGTGATTTTTCTGCTGCTGTCGGCCTTGTCGGCAAGCATCCTGCCCACCAACGAGTTGCTGATGGTGATTGCGGTGGTGGCGGCGGGGGTTGCGGCGCTGTTGTGGCGCTGGTTTATCCGGATTCACACGCGCATGCAGGTTGCACTGCTGGAAACGCTGGATAACCACAAGGAGGGGGGGCACTGACAGCCCGCTGACCAATGGCTGGAAAGCGGGGATGCCCGGGGGCTGTTGAGGTTTCGTTGTGGCTCACAACGAAACGTCAACCAACCCTGGAGGTATCAGCTTTCCAGCCAGACGTCGCGCGCCCAGTGCCAGACCGATTCCCAGGTTTCTTCAGTGACGAGTTGTTCTTCGCCGGACCACAGCACCACGGTGCCGTCTTCTTCCACGCAGTAGTAGTCGTCGCCGTCCTGGCAAATAGGGATCAGGCTGCGATCAACGCCAGCATCCCAGGCATTTGCCGCCACTTCCGGCAGATAGGTGTGCGATTGTGGGTCGGTCACTGTGACCGGCTCCAGGCTGCCATACACCACGTCACTGACGGTCAGCAGAAATTCTCTGAAGACAAATGGAATATCGATGAACAGCTGTTCTTCGATTTCCACCAACTGGTCTTCTTCAGGCAGTTCCAGGGGAACCGGTACAGGCTCGTTTTTTTCGCGTAGCTCTTCAATAATCTCTTCCACGACCTCATCCTCATGCTCTATGGCGCGGTTTATATGACGCGCTTTATACAGTAGCTCGTTATAAGTGCAATCGTGAAATGCAAAGCCCCGGACAAGTCCGGGGCTTTGGTAAACGCATGTGTAACTCGCAGGGTTAGCCGTTCTGGCGGATACCTGCCACCAGCCAAGGCTGGTTGTCGCCTTGCTGACGTTCCATGTTCCAGCTTTCGCTGAAGGCTTCGCCCTGGTCAAAGCGCGAGTTTTTCGACACGCCGCTGAAGGTCAGGGTTGCAATGGTTTTGTCTGCGCGATCGTCCAGGCCGTCCAGTTGCACGGTCAGGTTGTCGATGTAGGTGGACTGGAAGCCATCACCCAGCTCAGCGCGTTCACGCTTGAGGAAGTCGAGCATCTGCGGGGTCACGAACTCGGCGATCTTGTCCATTTCGTTGGCATCCCAGTGCTGTTGCAGGGACTGGAAATGGTTGCGCGCGGCTTCCAGGAAGTTCTGTTCATTGAACCAGGCTGGAGCGTTGATCACCGGACGTGCTGCAGGGGCAGCCGAACCACCGAAGATCGAAGCAGCAGGCTTGGCGTCGAACGCTTCGCGTTGCATGGGTGCGTGGCCAGCAGGGGCCATCATGTCAGCTTGTTTGCGACGACGGGCCGCGATAAAGCGGAAGATCAGGAAGGCGATAACCGCCATGATCAGGATGTCGAAGAACTGCATGCCCTGGAAGCCGCCGCCCATGAACATGGACGCCAGCAGGCCACCGGCAGCGAGGCCGGCCAGAGGGCCGAGCCAGCGCGAAGCACCGCCGGCC
>NZ_WIWH01000080.1:0-2481 GCF_009600035.1 Pseudomonas sp. FSL R10-2964
ATGCTGGATATACTTTGCCTTTTTTGCAATTTCGGCTTTTGCTATGTGCAAGCCAGTTGCAAGGTCATCTGTATAATATGGTTTTGCTGGTAATGTGCTTGTAAAAAGTTGTAGTTGTGTCATACTGTTTATGTCCCTCCCCCCTCTGTGTCTTCCTGTCGCCAAACTATCGGACACAGAGGGGAATCTTTTAAGTTATATTTTCCATCTTACCCTATTTTCGAGGGTCTTGCCGGTTTTCGTTTCCGCCATCTCGAACATACTGTCAAGTAGTTCAGCCTGTTCCTTCGAAATGTTCAACTTACTTAATTCTTCGGTTGTTTTTTCAATCCTGTTTTTTTGCCTATTCTCATTGCCTATATCACCTGACCCTATTGAGAATATCCACTTAACAATCTGATTGTTAAGCATTGCCGATAATCTGCCATATTCTTTTGTCTTGGCAATATCGTTGTCGAATGCTTTTGATTTTAGCCCAATTTCTTTTAATGCTTTTTCAGAGTCCTTTTGTTGCAATTGCCACTTCGCTAAATGAGGACCCACATTCGTCTGCAAAGGCTCATATGCAGACACGTCCAAGCCACAGCGCGCAAGGCTTGCAGCGTTGAAAGCTTTCTTGGCTACGCCTATCGTTCCCTTTTGATCCAAAGCCTTCAACGTCTTGCCCTGGACGACTCTGGACACCACTAAATTCAGATGTGGATTGTCTTGGTCGTGGACATTAGCGAACACTCGACCTTTGAAGTCATTAATATCAATATCTAACTTCTTGGCGAGTTCTTTTAGGATATCGCTTGTTATAGATTTCCATTCGCCCGGTGTTGGTTTAACCACACTTGGAGGAAGACTGAAAACAAAACTTTGCGCATAACTTTGAACTGGTCGCCCTCCCTTCTTTTGGGAGTTCTCCAAGTCCAAACTTACGGCTTCATTAGAACAAGTTCTAATGAAATTCTCGATATTACCGTATACCGGTATTATGCTCTCGGTATTCTTGTGATTAGCATGTTCCATGTTAACTAAATACTTGCCGTATTTAATTAACCCTCCATGCTTATCTTTTATGCGCTCGCTTCTTACGAACCAGTTCTTGATTGTCATATTCGATTTTAATTGTTATATAATATATATACCATTTAAAATCGAAATATCAATCAAACATCACTATTTCGTTTTAATTCTAGATAGGAGAACCCTGCGGGTTCACGCCTTGTGCTTCGCACTGGCTTCCTCTCTGCGGTCAGGTCTGCGCCCCGACACCCGCCAAAATCAAAAGCCCAGCCCCTCAAAAAGCCTGACCAGAGGTCAGCCATTTTGACCGGCTTCGACGTGGGAAAATTGTAAAAGCCTATATCAGATAATAGCCCTGCATAGGGCATTCCCTTACACGGTTATGAGGCGATGGCTTACACAGATAACCCGAGACCAAGCCAACTCGTTGGCGCAGCATGTCGAGGGTTGGAGGCACGTTTTAGGGGATATTCGAAAAGGGGAATCCCCTTTCGTTTCGGGGCTTTGCAGGAAAAAGTCTAAATAGCCTATATCAGATAATAGCCCGTAGGGCGCCTTGGATTCTGGGCAGGGTTTCCCCCTCTCACCCCTCCATCCTGTTTTTCCAATTAAAAATCGTTGCTCTGCTGGCACCAGTGATTGCCATAACTTCTTCTACGGTTCGACCCTGTGCGATTAGCTCAATGCCTTGCTCCCTGCGGGTCTTACCCTTTGCTTGCCCACCCAAACGACCACGGCGTGCCTGTATCTCGCTGGTGTGAGTCTTTGCCACGAAATATTCGAAATCGCTTTCTGTGATCCTTTTGTGTGTCCACTTCGCCACACTGGTAGCCGTCGCCTTCACTTCACTGAACGGAAGAGGGTTTGAGAAATTTAGATTTATCATCTGCGCACGGGTTACGCAGGCATCGAGCCACTGGCGATAGGCGGGCCAGCCTTGGCGGATTGCTCGATACGACCAGTTACGCAGTTCCTCGAAAAGGGTGCAATTTCTACCCAATCCATAGTCAGCAACGACCTTTTTCCGCTGTGCTGGGGTTTTTAGGTCGAGGTAGTCAGCCAGTTCGCCCAATTCGTATGCTTCGTGATGCCACTGCGTTACCTGCCAATGGTGATGCAGGGGATTCTTCACAATAAGCCCTGAATAGCCTCTATCAGCGTCCAGAAGCTCGCACAGGGCGTTTTCTACGGCAGCGGCATACAGGAGTGGGGCTTTTCTGCCATCGGGCGCTGTGCGAACTGGTGTTTGGAGCGCATAGAGGGCGTGAGCGTGTGCGTTTGATCTGTTCATCACGGTCAGATTAGGAGCCGGTGCGCCTCGATCTGACCAGTCCATTGCTGCACCTGGACGGTCGATGTCGAACGCAAGCCATAACATATGGGTTGGTCCGTTATGCTGGATATACTTTGCCTTTTTTGCAATTTCGGCTTTTGCTATGTGCAAGCCAGTTGCAAGGTCATCTGTATAAT
>NZ_WIWH01000081.1:0-2373 GCF_009600035.1 Pseudomonas sp. FSL R10-2964
CGTAAGCGCTCCATGAAGCCCACATTCCAAGCCGAAACCTGATGTCCGATGCTGTGCTCCCGATTTCTTTCTGGAGCCAGTCCGTCATGATGCGTCCCGACGCCAAAGTCGAAAAAGTGTACCTATACCCCAAGCCCGTGGACTTTCGAAAATCCATCGACGGCCTCGCGGCCCTGGTCGAGCTGGATATCAAGGTAGCGGTATTCGACCCGGTACTTTTTGTTTTTCTGAATCGCCCCCGTAATCGGGTGAAAATCCTCTATTGGGAGCGCAACGGCTTCTGCCTTTGGCTCAAGCGCCTGGAGTCCGAGCGTTTCAAAACCTCGCCCAATGCCACCGACGAAGCCATCGTGCTGACGGTTCAGGAACTGAACTGGCTGCTCGACGGTTTTGATCTCTGGCGCAACCGTCCGCATCAGGTTTTGACGCCGCGATTTGTTGCTTGATTGGGTATAATCCGGGACATGATTTCCATGTCCGACAACCTTCCCGATGACCTGGCTGCGCTCAAGCAATTACTTGCTCAGATGCAGTCGAAGGTCGTTCTTCTTGAAGAAGAGAATGCGCTACTTCGTCAGCGCCTGTTCGGGCGCAAGTCAGAGCAAACCGCTGATCCGGCGACGCCACAACTGCTGCTGTTTAATGAAGCCGAAAGTATCGACACGCCAGCGCCCGTTGAAGCTGACGAAGAAGTTGTCGCCCCGACCAAGCGCCGTGGCAAACGCAAGCCACTGTCGGCTGACTTGCCACGCATCGAGGTCATCCACGAACTCTCCGAGCACGAACTGACCTGCGCTTGCGGTTGCCGCAGACACGCCATCGGTGAAGAAACCAGCGAACAGCTGGAGATCGTGCCGATGCAGATCCGGGTGATCAAACATATCCGCAAGGTCTACGGCTGCCGAGGCTGCGAAACAGCACCGGTCACCGCCGACAAACCCGCGCAACTGATCGAAAAAAGCATGGCCAGCCCCAGCGTATTGGCGATGCTGCTGACCACTAAGTACGTCGATGGCCTGCCGCTGCACCGTTTCGAAAAAGTCCTCGCTCGTCACGGTGTCGATATCCCGCGTCAAACCTTGGCGCGCTGGGTGATCCAGTGCTGCGAACACTTCCAGCCACTGCTGAATCTGATGCGTGATCGGTTACTGGAGAGTCCGATTGTTCACTGCGATGAAACGCGAGTGCAGGTGCTGAAAGAGCCAGACCGAGACCCGACCAGCCAATCCTGGATGTGGGTACAAGCCAGTGGCCCACCGGAGCGCCCAGTCATCCTGTTTGACTACACCACCAGCCGAGCGCAGGAGGTGCCGTTGCGGCTGCTCGCCGACTATCGCGGCTATCTGATGACCGATGATTACGCCGGCTATAACGCTTTGGGCGCGCAGCCGGGTATCGAGCGTTTGGCCTGCATGGCCCATGTACGGCGCAAGTTCGTAGATGCGCAAAAAGTGCAGCCCAAGGGCAAAGCCGGTCGAGCCGATGTTGCGCTGACGATGATCAACAAGTTGTACGGCATCGAGCGTGGGTTGAAAGAGATGACAGATGAACAGCGCTTTGCCGGTCGCCAGGAACAGAGCTTGCCGGTGCTCAGCCAGTTAAAAAATTGGCTGGAGAAAACTCAACCGCAGGTCACTGCGCAAAGCGCCTTGGGTAAAGCGGTCAATTATCTGGCCAGTAACTGGAGCCGGCTGGAGCGTTATATAGAGGCTGGCTTTTTACCGATCGACAACAATGCCGCCGAAAGAGCAATCAAACCATTTGTGATCGGTCGCAAAGCATGGCTATTCAGCGATACGCCCAAGGGCGCCGCAGCCAGTGCGCAGATCTACAGTCTGGTCGAGACCGCCAAGGCAAACGGCCAGGAGCCCTATACGTGGCTGCGCCATGTACTGGAGCGATTACCGCAGGCTGAGTCGGTTGAAGACGTTGAGGCGCTACTACCCTGGAATTGGAGGGCATCATGAGTATCAATATTGATCATCTGAGTGTCGATGAGTTAGTGACATTGAATCATCACATTATCGAACGGCTGAAGATGCTGGAGTCGTTGGAAGCTCATAAATCGATGATGCAGTTCCATCCAGGAGCACGGGTAAGCTTCGACTCACCCAGTGGTGAGCGCCTGTCCGGTACCGTTATGAAGTTCAACCGCAAGACCGTCACAGTGGTAACCGACACCAGCCAACGCTGGAATATTTCGCCGCACTTGCTTTCACCGATCAAAAACGTACAAGCGGGGACGGTGGTGGATATCAAGCCACAAAAAATGAAGTAGCTGCGCCGTGAATGGCCTCCGCGCCAGCATGATTTGATTCCTCCCCACCTCAGACGCCGCCTGTTTGGATAGGTGAGGTTTATGGATCAGTTACA
>NZ_WIWH01000082.1:0-2362 GCF_009600035.1 Pseudomonas sp. FSL R10-2964
CCAGTCTAAGGCCGCCCACTGGCGGCAATAATGATGGCTGCGCGACGCACTTGATGGCTCCCACTGGCGTGGGAGCCCCTACGATCGGCTTTTAAAAAAAGCGTCTCGCATGACTCCACGCAGTGAGGATTTTGTTCCAGGTGCGACCACCCGGCTCCCACTCCCAACAGGCGTTCCAGACTTTCGGGGATTGTTTACCACTGCGCCCCCTGCCCTCTTCGGCGTCTGGCGGTTGGTGGGTTTTAGGACAGTGACAGCGCCCGTGGTTGGGTTTTTACGCTGCCCTGCCATTGCCTTCTCGCCCTTGCGGGTCGCACCTAACCGGCTATACCGGCTGCCGTGAAGAGATCCCCTTGATCGGCAGCTATTACTTCCCGGGCCCAAAGCATCTTGATTCCAAGCGTCGGGAAGAGGTGTCGGGGGAGGCTGGAAGCTGGACAGACGGGAGTTTTCCCGACAGAATTGGCTTACCAGGTCTCGTTCCCCGCACCGAAAAGCAGAGATTCCCCGAGACCTTGGCCAGAGCGATTGCAGTCGCCGCTGGCCCGAATGAAACCCTGCCTTGGCAGGGTTTTTTCGTTTTAATGCTATGTATCTATTACCCAAAGATATTGCGTTTGCTCGCTCAGCGCAAACCCTGTGTCTTTCACAAGCTGCCGTGTGGGTCTGGCAGCTGTGCTGCCTACCAGCACGGTAGCCAACAAGGTCCACCGGACCGCGTTAGGGAATGGTCGGTTAAGTCTCATAAATAGCAGTAGACTGTAGGGCACCCTACAGACAGAACCCGACACTGCCCTACATGGCAAAATTAACCATCGGCCGCATGGCAAAACTCTACGGTTTACACCGTTCAACATTGCATGAGGCCGTGTCTAAAGGCCGCGTAACTGCTGGCCTAGACGGTAAAGGGCAAAAGGTTATCGACCTATCAGAAATGATCCGTGTTTATGGCGAACCACAGGGGATCACCCTACACCGCCCTACACTTGACCCGACACCCTCACCCTACACTTCCCCTACACCTGAAATTGACGCCCTACACCCAGCCCTACACTCGCTGGTTGAAGAGGTTCGATTGCTGCGTGCAGAGATACAAGAGCTGCAACAATCACTTCGGCTGATCGAGCATAAACCCGAGCCTAAACCTGCATTGCCTCACAACACGAAGCCAGGGGAAGCCCCTACTTGGGCAAATTTGCTCGACGCTCTCGATAACTAAAAGCCGTGGCCAGTTTCGCGGGCGCGAAACTTCACAGTTCCACCGCAAAGCCTCGCACGCCGAGCCCTTCGGCAAAGCGACCCACCGCCGTCAGGCTGGCCCAGGTACGAATCACCTCCCGCCTCGACCGTACTGGAATCAGCCGCGAGTGCGGCCCGCCGAGGCGTACCGAAAACGTCCACTTGGTACGGGTGGTATCGCGGCCGACGACAAACTCCCTGACCGCGCTCTGTTGCACCAGGTGCTGCAGCGCGTCTTCGTGAATCCCGTCCCCGATCACAGCAGCAACGCCGTGACGCGCGCCTGAGCGGCGTCATCAATGATCAGGTACAGGCTTTCAATGTCGGCCGGCTTAAGCACCTTGAGCTCTTCCAGCATCTCAACAAAACCTTGCGCCCGCTCGCTGGCCAGATGCACCTGCAGGGTGTCGGCGGCGAGCTCGATGGCAGTCATTCGACGGCGCAGTGTGGCCAGCACTTCAGGCGACGTACTGATCGCGGCTAACGGGTCGCTGCCGTTACCGTAACGGCCGCTCATTCGGGCACCACTCCGGACGGGCCGCCCAAGGTCGCGGCTTCACAGGCAAACGCTGCCGCCTGTGGTGGCGTCAGCGCTCCGGCGCTGACCACGGCGTTTAACCAGTCCCAGAGTCGAGTCACACAACGCGTCTGTTGCTCAGCCACTTCCTGCAGGTGATCCAGTAACTGCGCCTCCAACGTCTCGGTCGAGGTGGCCAGCATTTGCGGCTGCAGGTCCAAGGCGATGCGCTCGGCCAGTGCGGCAGCCGCAGGGGATAGCGTGCGCAGGTCGCGCAGACGGCGCTCATAATAGGGCGTGACGGGTAACGGCATGGCGGTGGTGTCCTGTTCCGAGTCAGTGGCCCACTACGCGTAAAACCACAGCAGGGGGGGCTGGCGTACCAGTGTAGGGGGGAGTTGGTTTCCGTGCCCAGAAAAAAAGGCCCCCAGCACTCTCTCAAGTGTGGGGGCCTTTTGAACATAAGCGGCGTTATTCGCACTGGGTCGATGATAGTGAGTGCTCATAAATGATTAGCAAATAGTTGCGATATTCCACTGATAGTGGAATACTCAAATATGAGTAGACAACGTCTACATCGTAGACAAAATCGTGTGGAGTGATAAC